>NZ_JBFTSK010000005.1:0-271947 GCF_056399985.1 Chitinophaga sp. 01L420 | reverse complement strand
GTTTTATAATTAGGATACCTTATAAGTGTGTTATATCAACAATTAAAAAAATATGGTCATCAACATGATGACCATATTTTTTTAAAATAGCAAATTACTTTCTACCCTAGAAATTCGTATTAATAATCAACGTATTCCTGTCTGCTGCGGCAAAATCCATTGGAAGAATCCCGTACCTGCCATGTGTATTAGTGGTGAAGTAAGTATTGATCCGTGGATTAATATTATTGGAAACAGTGGTAATACTTGGAATACCAAAGATCAATGATTTATAACCACTGGTGAAGTTGATGTACAATACTGACTGGCTACCATTTTTGGCCTCAGTTAATAAATTAGTGATGCCGGTCCATTTAGCATTATTGTCAGGAACTACATATTGATCCTGTACACGTAAACTGGAGTTGGCGTTGTTGATAGAGAAGGTGGTATTATCGGACCAGTTAGTTGCTTCAATACCTTTAGGTGTACTGGAAGCGCCGAATCTTCTCAGCAGTACAATTTTACCTCGTACCTGGCCAAGGTTAGGCACCGCATCACCTAGGTACCATTTTGATGGTTGCAGTGCGGTGTAGCTGTCAAATGTTTGTTCAAATGAGCGGGTGTTGTTGGTAGGATCATATTCCTCTTTCACGCACATCACAATGGTTTCTGTAGGATTGGCGGCGAGGAAGTCATAACAGGCGGTTAATACATCTGTGAAGTTTAGGTTCTGATAAATAGAACCGTGGTGGATAGCAAAAGCATCTCCAATGTGACGGCATCTGATGTCGAGGAAACGGGTACCTGCATCCAGTTGTTCACGGATGCTGAGATTCTGACATTTGGCAGTACCGCCAATGGGCTCATTTCGGGCGCCGCTATCATGCGTACCTGGAATAGATAAATTGCTGATATTGGTATTGTCGGCAATAGATCCCATCCATGCGGTGAGCGATACGGTGAGCGTGTTGGCAGTGAGGCTGTTTTTTCCTGTTTCAATGCCGGTATTGGCAGTTGGGTTTACCAGGTCTTTTTTACAACCAAAAAGGGAGAACGCGGCCAGGGCCAGAAAAAGGGTTTTCTGCTTCATAGTGGAAAATGTTTATACTTAAAAATACACCGGAAAATCGTTTTTGCATCGCAGTGAAAATTAAATATCGGTTAATAGTGAAGAGAGATATTAACCGCAAAAGGACATCAATGTTGACGACCGGGAGAAACATGATCACGTTGCGGGTGGAGACAGTTTTGCTGCTCCACCCATCACTGTTTTATTTTACCGAAAAAGATTTCAGCTTGTCCGGGTCTACCACATTGCTGACCTGGAATATCTTCCCATCTTCCGCTGACACACTCAATATCTGACAGGCCACCAGTGCGGTGTCATTGTAATACAGCAACGCAGGCTGGTGATTGATTTCGGCCGTTTCTACCCTGAAGCCCGAGTCATATTTCTCATAAATATAGAGTAACAGTTCCGCCACTTCCTGCAAGCCAATAGAAATCTTTTTCACTACGCTCATCTTGCTACCGCCATCTGCAAAGAAGGTAACATCGCGGGAGAGCAGGTTTTCAAGGGCATGTGTATCCCGGCTCCTGATAGCATGAATAAAATTGTTCAGCATATCGGATGGAACTACTTTCCGGTTGGTAGCGGGTTGCCGCGATTCGTTTAGTCTTGTACGTGCCCTGCTCAGCAGCTTCCGGGATCCTTCTGTGGTGATAGCCAGTACTTCCGCAATTTCTTCGTGCGAATAGCCAAAACTCTCTTTCAGAATAAATACGGCCCGCTCTTTTGGATTGAGTTGCTCCAGTAACACCAGCATAGAATAGGACGCAATATCATGCAGATTGATATTAGTATCTGCTCCTTCTGTAGCTACCGGCTCGGGTAGCCACACATCTCCCAGCTTTACCTGCTTTTTCTTTTGCTTGATATTGAGGGCCTGGTTAATCACACTTTTAATCAGGTAGTTCTTCTCATTTTCTATGCCCTCCCTGGAAGCTGCCAGGTAATTGTATAATACATCCTGAATGGCATCCTTAGCATCTTCAACAGCCCCTAAGATATTATAGGCGTACGGAAATAATATAGTCTGATAATCTTTCACCACAGATGATTTAGGTTATTTGAACCAGCCCGATAAGAGGCGGGTATATAAGGGCACAATAATATAGAATACTGTTGGAACTATAATGATTGTCAATATAAATGTTCTTAATACCAGCGGCAGCAACATCAACAGGTCGCCGAATAAATAGAATGTAAGGGTGATCAGGGGAAAAATGGCCAGCCAGATAATGAAGGCCATTTTATGTTGATTGTTTTTATTGGAATGTGTCATCATGTATATGTTTAAAACTGTCCTACTTTATAATTACCGGGTGTAGTGCGAAATGCTTTGTTAATCCTGTTCCATGCATTGATCTGAGCAATAGCTACTGTCAGATCGGCTATTTCAGCCTTGGTAAATAAGCCGGATAAAGTGGTATACAATTCGTCACTTACTTCTTCCCGGCTGGTGTTCGTCAGCACTTCAGCGAGGGCCAGTGCAGCTCTTTCTTTATCGCTGTAGTACGGACATTCTCTCCAGGCCACTAATGAATGCAGACGCAGCTCTGTTTCTCCCATGTGGATGGATTCTTTATGATGTGCATCCAGGCAATAGGCGCAACCATTGATCTGGGATATTCTGTATTTCATCAGCTCCAGCAATTTCAGGTCGGCCCCTGATTTTTTGAAGTAAAATTCTGTCTTCATTAATCCGTCAAAAAGCCCTTTGGTCGTATCCTGATAAGAAATTCTCTGTTCCATTTGGTGTCGTTTTTATTTTTTAATTGATGTGTTACGGTAATAAGACAGAACACAGGAGCAAAACGTGACAGGATAGCCTGTTTTTTTTCAAAAAACGTGACGGGTTGTTTTTAACTAATTGATAATTAATAATTTATTGCTAATTATTTTTAGTCGCAATCGCCCCTTCATCCATGTAATATTTGAGGATCTTAATGTCTGATTGATTATTTTAGGGAGATATTACTATCACAAACCTTATCTCCTTACAATTATCCATCATGAAATTTTCCATACGCATTGCATCCTTCCTGTTGCTATTGCTACCAGGACTAATAGTTGCCCAGCCCATTAAAGTACTCATCAATCATATCGGTTATGAATACAATCAGCCTAAGCAAGCTATTGTGATTGCCGAAACAAAAGCACCCATTAATAGTTTTGAACTGCTGGAAACGGCAACAGGGAAAAAAGTATACGAAGGAAAAGTCACTTACAGCGGTCCGGTGAGTCAATGGAAACACTGGCTGTTCTGGACCATCGATTTCAGCGCATTTAAAACGACCGGGAACTACCTGGTACGCATCAACGTAGCTGGTAAGTCAGTATCTTCCTATCCTTTCTCTATTAATAAAAACGTACTGGAACAGGCTACCATCTCGGATGTTATCTATTACTTTAAAGGACAAAGAAGCTCCGGGCTGTTGGATCAGGCAGATCATCACCTGCTGCTATCCGGTAAAACAACAGATACCATAGACGCCCACGGAGGTTGGTATGATGCGACCGGTGACTACGGTAAACATCTTTCTCACCTGTCTTTTTCCACCTATTTTAACCCACAGCAGATTTCCCTTACTGTGTGGAGTTTGCTGAAAACGGAAGCCTTATTAAAACAAAAGCCAGGTACCGATTACCGGCAATATCTCCGGAGAATACTCGACGAAGCGATGTATGGCGCTGATTACCTGGTGCGGCTGAAAGCGCCCAATGGTTCCTTTTACCGTTCTGTACACGCTCCGGGCGCGGGCAAGCAGGCGAAAGACCGCGTGATCCGTGAAGAAGATAAAGGCTATCGCATTAAACAATCAAAAGACCAGGCTTTCAGCAGCACCGTGGAAAACAGTAGCTGGCGTAGCTACCAGTCCAGTTACCGCTCAGGAGCGGGCCTCTCTATTGCGGCACTGGCCATTGCTTCCACTTATGATACCTCCGGTGAATACACTAATGCTATTTATCTAAAAACAGCAGAAGATGCTTTTGCCTTCCTGGAAAAGGAAAACAGCAAAATGACCAATGATGGTAAAGAGAATATTGTAGATGATTATTGCGCATTGAGTGCTGCAACGGAATTGTACAAGGCCACAAAGAAACCCGGATACCTGGCTGCTGCCGGCAAAAGAGCGCAGCAATTGATGGACCGGC
This sequence comes from Chitinophaga sp. 01L420, assembly GCF_056399985.1. NCBI lineage: Bacteria > Pseudomonadati > Bacteroidota > Chitinophagia > Chitinophagales > Chitinophagaceae > Chitinophaga > Chitinophaga sp. 01L420. Next base: position 267,746 of record NZ_JBFTSK010000005.1, on the reverse strand, counting down.
TGATCACCAGTGGCAAATATGCCAATTATTTCCGGGCAGATGATAAAGACAGACCTTTCTTTCATCCGTCAGATGCCGGTTTACCCGTGATCAGCTTATTGAACTTTTATCCGTTGGCGCCGGCTGATGTGCAATCCCGGTTAAAAGAAACGATCCGCAAATATATGCAGTATGAACTGGCACTAACGGCAGAAGTAAATAATCCGTTTGGCTACAGCCGGCAGTACACAGAAGATACGGCCGGGATCAGGAAAACGACTTTCTTCTTCCCGCATGGTAGTGAGGCATCTCCCTGGTGGCAGGGTGAAAATGCAAGACTGGGCTCTATTGCCGCTGCCGCCAGAATGGCCGCGCATTTCTTTGAAGCAGACAAACCCCTGCACGACAGTCTGGAAACGCTGGCACTCAACCAGCTCAACTGGATCCTGGGACTCAACCCCTATGATGCCTGTATGTTACAGGGTAGTGGTCATAATAATCCCGCCTACGGCTTCTTTGGCACATTTGAATATACCAATGCGCCGGGTGGAATTGTAAACGGTATCACCTCCGGACTGGAGAATGAAGCAGATATTGATTTCAATCTTTCCTACGCCAGTACCGGGAAAGACTACGACTGGCGCTGGGCTGAACAGTGGCTACCACATGCTGCCTGGTACCTGCTGGCGGTGGCAGAAAAATGGTGAAGCAATTGTTAATCATTTTACTTTCTGAATTCTAAAACAGACTTGGGGGCTAAAAATTTTTCTTTTGACAGATAATTCAACATAATTATCTGCGCATGAAAAAGCTTTTAGCCCTTCTTGTTTTTCCGCTGGCACTATTTGTTAGCCGTTTAAAAGCCCAGGAAATATTACCTCTATACAAAGATTCTATTCCCAACAGTATAGGCAAAACAGCTCCCGCAGATGCACCTACTATTTCTATTTATAAACCGGAAAAGCCCAATGGGACAGCCGTGATCATCTTTCCCGGCGGCGCCTATGCTTTCCTCGCCTTCGATGAAGAAGGTATTAAAATAGCAGAAGCATTTAAAACCAAAGGGGTGACGGCCTTCGTGGTTAAATACAGACTGCCTTCAGACGCCACCATGCGCGATAAAAGCATGGGGCCCTTACAGGATGCCCAGCAGGCGATTAAACTGGTAAGGATGAATGCCGATAAGTGGGGGCTGGATAAGAGTAAGATAGGTATTGCCGGTTATTCCGCCGGTGGGCACTTAGCGTCCACGCTGGGAACCCATAGTGCCAGAAGCTATATTCCCAATAAAGAAAATACGAACCTGCGCCCGGATTTTATGATCCTGGTATATCCTGTTATCAGCATGAACAAAGACCTCGCTCATGTAGGTTCAAAAATCAACCTGATCGGAGAGTCTCCTACCGCAGAAAAAATTGCGTTCTTTTCCAATGAGGAATGGGTCAACAATAATACACCACCCGCTTATATTACACATGCCAACGATGATATGGTGGTAAGTGTCGATAACAGTGTAGCCTTCTATCAGGCCATGCTGAAGGGGGGAATTCCTGCAGAACTGCACCTGTTTCCCACAGGCAACCACGGATTTACCCAACGGTTACCCATATACGAATGGCTGGATCCTATGATCTGGTGGATGAAAAGAGGGGGCTGGTTACCCAATACCCCCTGATATTGAGTCATGGCATAGCAGCGTGAACAGGAGGTTGTTGTACAGGTGGCTTGGAATGCAGCAGCTTTATCAATGGGCGTTCTACCTTCAGATAGAAAAAAATGCCCGCTCCCACTGCCAGCACCATATGCACCAATATGGAAAGATCCGGATTCCAGAAGAAGCCAGTTTGTATATACACCTGTGTCAATACGTAAAAGAGTGTGTAGTGGGTTAAATAAATAGAATAAGACGCATCCCCTACCAGGAGACCAAAGCGGTTGTTCCATAGTCTGGCAAATACTCCTTTCTTTTCCAGGAAAATACTGCCGGCCAAAATAAATGCACTGGGCAATCCCCACAGCAATACCCGTTTCAAACTACCGGTACCACTGGTTACACTGCTTAATTCTGAAATGTCTCCAAAACCATAAATGATATTATAAACATATCCTGCCAGGCCCAGTATCAGCAGTAGCGCGGCCACCCCGGTAGCCACTCTGGCATGCCGGTACAGCCAGTAAATAATTACACCAAAGAGAAACTCCAGCATAATTGGATTGGTATAGAATATCAGCCTGAAATCAGTAGGATGTAAAAGCCGGCCTATAACTACCAGCGTGGGAATAACAAGTAACAGCAATAATGCCTTATTTTTTACACGGCATAAAATCAGCAGGAAAAACAACACGTAGAACCACCACTCATAACTGAGTGACCAACCCACTATCAAAATAGGTCCCAGCCACTTCTGCGAGTTCAACACCGGTAACATCAACGCTGTATCTCTCAAGCCATTTAATACCGCTATCACAGGAAAGAACTTATCAAACAAACAAAACATCACCATGAACAGCAAACTGGCCACATAATAAATAGGATTGATTCTTAAAAAACGCTTCTTCAGAAAATCAACACCTTCTTTTGCTCCAAAATAGCTGTTCGCCACGTAACTGATGATAAAACCAGATATCCCAAAAAACAGGTCCACACCTATGGCGCCAAAGTTTTCCAGGAAATAAAATTTTTGCTGATGAGATACAGAAAAGGCTTCCTGAGTATCAATAGCATGTACGTGTACAACGAGAATGACTGCTATCGCGCGTAAGAACTGTATGCTGTTAATCTTCATAAATGGGATACTGATTTTGAGGGTAAAGGGTTGGCTCCTTATTAGTGTACAGCAAGTTAATGCAGCCCGCTGTAACTACACCTCAGTCAGTATGGCCCGCTCAGTAACGTTGTGCCCACTCTTCCCGGCTGATCTTAAACCAGTTATGAAGCACCTGGTCGAGATGAAAAGTTTCCTGCATTTTAAATCCGGTTTTTTCCAACACCCGGTTGGAGCCGATATTCTCTACGTCTGCACAGGCATAAATAACATCCGGATTCAATTGATTAAATCCATAGTTCAGTGAAGCGATGGTGCATTCAGTGGCATAGCCCCTGCCCCAGTATTTTTTTATAAACCGATAACCCAGATCATAGTAATTTACATGGTTGTTAAATGGTGTGGTGATCAGCTTTAATCCAGCCCAACCCACAAAATTGTTGGTATCTTTTTCAATGACTGCCCATCTTCCAATACCATTCTCTTTGTATTGCTGCCGGATAAAATTGATTTTTTCACGGGCTTCTTCCATGGTGGTAATGAGCTGGTTGGCTAGGTACCGCTGCACTTCCGGGTCTGAGTCCAGCTCAAACATGCCGGGGGCATCGGCCGGAATCAATTCTCTCAGAATCAATCGGGCGGTAGATACAAATATCTCCATACAGTCTTTTTCTTTATTTACGGCCCAATTTAAAGGAACCCGCCGATAAGACAAACACCTATTTGGCCATCAACAGAAAATTAGCCGTTACTTCAGAAGATTTTTTTTGATACTGATAAGGGGAGAAGCCTGCAAACTCTTTGAAGGCGCGTATGTAGTGGGATTGGTCGGCATAATCGTTTTCGAAAGCAATATCAGATAGCTTGCTGTAATTGTTGCTCCTCAACTGCGCTAATGAATTTTGAAAACGGCATATCCGGGAAAATAATTTGGGAGAGATGCCTACGCCCTGTTTGAACCGGCGCTCAAAACTTCTTTCCGTTAACTGCAATTGTTCCTGCAGATCTTTTAACGAAATGCTGCCGTTGGATTGTATAATACGGGATAACGCAAACTGTGTGATATCATCTGCTGCCCCCTCGTTTTTGTTGATCTGGTTAAACAAAAATGCTGCGATTACATCAATTTTTCCCGCCATAGAAGTGGTATCAGATAATTTCTCAGCGAGATAAAAATCTTTGGAAGCTTCCAGTAAATCCAGATCTAAACAGGTATTGGTCAGTTCATCCGCATTTAATCCGAAAATAGATTTCAATGCATTGGGATAACAACAAACGCCTATGGAACAAAAAATACCTGTTAAATGTAATTCTGTGTACCTGGTCGTCTGACCGTACAACAATAGATCCGGCAATTGTTTATTGTCCAGGAAAAAAGTACTGTTGGGTGATTGCTGAAAAATTAATCCGGGACAGCCATCGGCTACAGGCCCGAATATATGAGGTATATGTTCGGTACCACTACTCTCCAGTGTCCAGAAATAACGGACATGGTTTTTAAGATAAGATGGTGGTGGTAGTTCCTGGTACTTCATTATAAAGGTAATCTTACCTTCAAGGTAAGAATTTTTACTGATTTCCTAATAATCTACTAAATTTGTAGACTAACTAACACCCATGAGAAAAGACTTACACCGTTTTATCAGCAGCCTGGTACTCGTTTTGGTGACCAGCTATGGATTTGCTCAAAACAAGATTGTGGTTTTCCAATCCGACTTCGGCCTGAAAGATGGTGCCGTTTCCGCCATGAAGGGCGTGGCTTCCGGCGTTTCATTCGACCTGAAACTATATGACCTTACACACGAAATACCCGCCTATAATATCTGGGAAGCAGCTTATCGGCTGGAACAAACGGTGCCCTACTGGCCGGCAGGAACCGTGTTTGTATCYGTGGTAGATCCTGGGGTAGGTACCAGCCGGAAATCAGTGGTCCTGAAAACAAATAGTGGTCATTTTATCGTGACACCAGATAATGGCACCCTGACGCTCGTGGCCAAATCACTCGGCATTGCAGAAATACGGCAAATTGACGAAGCCGTGAACCGCCGTAAAGATTCCCAGAAATCATACACTTTCCATGGCAGGGATGTATATGCTTATACTGCTGCAAGACTGGCAGCTGGCACCATCAGCTACGAACAGGTAGGTCCCGTATTGCCCAAAGAGGTGGTAAACATTCCTTACCAGACAGCCGTTCTGGAAGGTGGAAAGCTGAAAGGAAACATTTCCATCCTGGATGTACAGTATGGTAACATCTGGACGAATATCACCGCGGATTTAATAAGTCAGTTGCAACTGAAATACGGCGATGTACTGCACGTAACTTTCTTCCATAAGGGTAAAAAAGTATACGAAACCAACGCTCCGTACAGCCAAACCTTTGGCGCAGTAGCAGAAGGCCAGCCATTGAGCTACCTCAACAGCTTAATGCAATTGTCGTTTGCCCTCAATATGGGCGATTTTGCAGCTACGCATCATATTGGAAGTGGGAGTGAATGGAGTGTAGAGGTAACTGTTTCACGCAAACAATAACCAACGTCTGATGATAAAATTTTTATTCCCTGCCTCCTTACTTGTACTGGTCAGCGGTATTGCAGAAGCCCAAAAGGTAGCAGATACTATTCCTGCTCCTGCGGTGCGCACACTGAATGAAGTTGTAACGGTGGGTACCCGCAGCAGCGGCCGTATCCGCCTGAATACGGTGGCACCGGTAGATGTGTTTCACATCTCTAAATTACAGATCCTGGCCCCGCAAAATGACCTGAATCAATTGCTGCAATATATCTCTCCTTCCTTCAACTCCAACAGACAATCCTCCTCCGATGGAAGTGAGCATATTGATCCGGCCAGTATCCGGGGCCTTGGACCAGATCAGTTGCTGGTACTGATTAACGGGAAACGCCGTCATACTACCTCGCTTGTCAATAACCAGGGAACGGTAGGTAATGGCTCTGTAGGCACCGATTTGAATGCCATCCCCGCTTCAGCGATCGACCGGGTGGAAGTGCTGCGTGATGGCGCTTCTGCACAATACGGCTCGGATGCTATTGCAGGGGTGATCAACATTGTGCTGAAACAAAATACACATCAGCTGTTTGCTGCCGTAACGGGTGGCGTTACTTCCCGCGGGGATGGTGGCCTGGGGCAGCTAAGCCTGAACTATGGCACCAGCCTGGGCAAAAAGGGCGGCTACCTCAACATCAGCGGAGAAGCCTACCAGAGAGGCAAAACTACCCGGGCACAAAACAATAACCTGATCATCTTCGATCAGTCTGCCCTGGATAACTTTTTCTCCTACGATTTTACCAACGATCCTGCTGCCTCCCGGAAATATGACGATGACATGCTGAAACAGAAGGGATTGAAAAGAGATGATTTCAATTTCCAGATCGGCGATGCACAAATTAAAAATGGGGGTGTTTTCTATAATTTATCGCTGCCTTTTAACAATGGGAAAAGCGAATTCTATTCCTTCGGGGGCTATAGCTACCGGCAGGGACAAGGTTTCGGTTTCCGGCGTCTCCCAAGCGATCCTACGGTGAATGTATACTCCATTTTCCCGGACGGTTTTCAACCCACTACGGACTCCCGTATCCACGACCGGTCTATTGCAATAGGATTGAAACATAAGCTGGGCGCCTGGCAGGCAGACTTAAGCAATACCCTTGGCGATAACCGCTTCGATTACCGGGTAGATCATACAGTGAATGCTTCCCTGCAGGCTGCTTCTCCTACGGCGTTTAAAGCCGGCGGACATGAGTTCCTGCAAAATACAACTAACCTGGATTTCAGCCGCCGGTTTACACAGGTAGCAGCAAGCCTCAACCTGGCCTTTGGCGCCGAATTCAGGGTAGATGATTACCGCATCCGGGAAGGAGAAGAAGCTTCCTGGAAAAATTATGCACTGGTCACCAAACCCGATGGTACGGTCACCAATCCTTCCGGCCTGGCCGGTGGATCGCAATCTTTTACCGGTTTTTCTCCACTGAATGCGATTCATAAAAACAGGAATAATACAGGTATTTATATAGATGGGGAACTGGATGTGACCTCCAGATGGTTGGTCAGCGCCGCAGCGCGTCTGGAACATTACAGTGATTTTGGAACGGCACTCAGTGGTAAACTGGCTACCCGTTACAAAATATCAGACGTGTTTAACGTGCGGGGCGCCGTGAGCAATGGTTTCCGCGCACCTTCTTTACACCAGCAGTATTTCAGTGCGCTGAGTACGGATATCTTACCGGATAACACACTCGGACAATCCGGATTTTTTACCAATCAGAGCAATGTTGCAAAAGCATTGGGTATTCCTACATTAAAACAGGAAACGTCCGTTAACTACAGCCTTGGCTTTACTGCGCAGGCAGCCCGTAACTTCAGCATTTCAGTAGATGGTTACCTGACTAACATTAAAAACAGAATTGTACTCACCGGTAGCTTTGGATTTGATGCCAGTGGAGAGCCGGTACCAGCGATACAAAATATTATTAATCCGCTGGGCGCCACGTCTGCCCGCTTTTTCAGCAATGGCATAGATACCCGCACGGTAGGGATAGATGTGGTAGCAGACTACAATATCCATACAGGACCACATAGCTTTAATGCTTCACTGGGCTTCAACTACAACAAAAATAAGATTACCGGCGATCTGCATATTCCGGCAGGATTAAAAGGACAGGAGCAGATTTTCTTTTCTCCTAACGACAGTATCCTGATTACAGAAGGCACTCCCAGGGTAAAAGCGAATTTATCGCTCACCTATGGCTATAAGAAATTCAGTGTATTGTTGCGCAATGTATACTTCGGAGAGGTGTCACGTAATAGTTTTCCATTTGGAGAAGTACAGGTACACAAGGGAAAAGTAGTCACCGACCTGTCGCTCAGCTATGCCCTGAAACCAGTGGTGATCACTATCGGCGCCAATAATATCCTGGATGTTTTCCCGGATAAACAGGTATATGATAATAGTTATTTTGGTGTGTTTAAATATGCGTCCGTACAAATGGGCTCACTAGGCTCTTTTTACTTTGCCAGGGTAGCCATTAATATCAATCATTAAAAAGCATACATCACCGCAACGCCATAAATATCGGGCTGTCTTTTGCTCACACTTTTCATATAGGAAAACTTGATGTCAATACCTTCATGAGTGCGCTTAGACAGCTTGATACGCATACCCAGGTTGCCTATAGGGCCATAGGAGTTTTGCATGGTGGAATCCGTGTAGTGGTTACCGTTACGGTCCACATGCTCCAGGTTTACCGGGCCATAATGATAGCCAAAGCCACCACCCACAAAAAAGCCAAATTTGTTTTCATTGATCTTTGAAGAAAGTCCGCCAAAATTCAGGTTAATAATAACGGGGATATCTACCATCCATCGTCCTTTGGTTTGAGGCCCCCTATCATCATTATCATCATAATAGTAATAGTCATCGCCAACGTAGTAACCATCGGAGTCACCACCACTACCGCCGGAACCACCCACACTCAATGGAATGCCTACAGATACCGACATTTTTTTGGTTTCCATCAGGTTAAAACGGGGAGAGTAAGTAATAGCAGCACTCACAACATTTCTCATCCGGGAAGTATGATCAATGAAGGTGGATATACCTATTGCATGCATAAAACTTTGTGAAAAGCTGGTAACACCAGTGAGACAGGCAACAGCTAACAGCATGAACTTTTTCATATCGGGTAATTACGGGATGATCGGCTACAAAATAAACGGTAAGGCAATGGTGTGGAAATTGCAAAAATCGCTCCAAGAGTTATTGATGACGAAAGAACAGGCAAGCTGGCGAAAAAGGCAACGGCTAACAAAGCAAATTTTTTCATGGATAACGCGAAGGGTGGGTACCCTATAAAGATAAAAACAACAGCTATTGAAACGGACACCCCGCTCCAATAGCTGTTGCAAACTTTTCTTGTGTTACTGTATTACATCCAGTATAGGGTGATCTAATCCCTGTAATGTATTTGCACCAGGTTTGATCATTTCCAATACGGTAACCTTATTGGTGCCCGTTTTCAGCCATTCCGCCGGTACGTATAATGTTTGCTGCGGACCTACCTGCCAGTACCTGCCCAGGTGATGTCCGTTCACCCATACCACTCCCTTACCCCAATTTGTCATGTCCAGGTAGGTGTCGCCTACACTGTTCAATACAAAGCTGCCTTCTTTTAATACCGGTGCATCAGCATTAACAGTGCCTGCTTTTACAGCCGGTTGTTTATCATACGGTAGTTTAAACTGTTGCCAGTTATGTATGGCTTGGCCATTGAGTAATACCTCGCCGGTAATGCCTTTTTTATTTTTCAGGAGATAAGGACCAAAATTGATGCGTCCCAGGTTCTCCACCAGAATTTCCAGTGTTACCTTACCCGCCGGAAGTGTTACCACTGCGCTGTCCTGTGCTAAACGTCTGTCCAGTATCGCCGCTCTTTTACCATTAATAAATATCAGGCCATAATCACGGAGATCTTTTATTTTCAGCAATGCCTGCTTACCACCGGTAACGGTAGTACGATATAATACATATCCATATGCCTGCTGCAGATCCTCAAACGTTAACGGATCTACGCTTTTAACTGCTGGGGGTAAAGTATTGAATAACGCATTGCTATGGCTAAACGTAATGGAAGGTATCGTGATCACCGGTTTTTTAGCAGGCACCTCTGGTAATGTTTGCCCGGCTGGTAAATGCTTTGCAATCACTTCCCGGAATTTCATGAACTTCGGCGTGGCATTACCTGCTTCATCGAGCGGTGCATCATAATCGTAGCTGCTGATCTGTGGCTGGTAAGGACTTTGGTCGTTATAGTTGGCCCCATTCATGTAACCTCTGGTAGTGCCTCCATGAAACATATACATGTTGATGGAAATACCCGCCGCTAACACGCGATCTAATCTGCTCAGGTAATTTTCGTAAGGCACAGTATGGTGTTTTTCTCCCCAGGAATCGAACCAGGCAGGGTACCATTCTGCAATGTAGAAAGGCCCTTTACCATTGTGATTATCTCTCACCAGTTGTTTTACTTTTACCGGATCATCCACACCATTTACTGCGGGGAGCAAGCCAGGTAAATGTCCGTTGGCAACATCGTTGGCCGGATCACAGGTATACAGTAATCCGTCAAATCCTGCATCCACAAACATTTTACGGTTTATTTCCAGGTAGTCTTTGTCATTGGAATAAGAGCCATATTCATTTTCTATCTGCACCATCAGGATGTTACCACCATGATTTATTTGCAGGCCCGACAGGTGTTTACCTACTGCTTTAATATAATTATTATAAGCAGATAAATACTGTGGTTCTTTACTTCTTACCACCAGCTCTTTTTTATTCTGCAACCAGTAGGGGTATCCACCAAACTCCCATTCAGCACAGGCATACGGACTGGGACGTAATATCACCCACATCCCTTCTTCCTGTGCAATTTTTACAAATGCAGCCACATCATTGTTACCGGAAAAATCATAATGCCCCTGCTCAGGTTCATGCATGTTCCAGAATACATAGGTGCCGATGGTGTTCAATCCCATTGCTTTGGCCATCCTGATCCGGTCGCGCCACGACTCACGTGGTACACGCAGGTAGTGGATCTCCCCGGAAATCATCTGGAAAGGTTTTCCATCCAGCAGAAAGGCAGAGTCACCTAACTGAAAGGTATGCTGCGCCTTTAACTGGAAACAGCATAACAACATTAAAATAGCTAAACTAATTTTTTTCATCACTTATTTATTTTTCCTGTCAATGTTACTACAGAGCGGGGTGGCACAGAAAATGTGTTGCCGGAAACATAACCGGGTAGCAGGTTTTCCTGAGCATTGGTGGTATAACTGCGCATACTTTTGTTACGCAACTCTTTGCATTGAATAGCAATGGTGCTGGCGGTGGTGCCGCTGTTGATAACAATAATATCCACGCGGTTGTCCGTGTTTTTATAGGCAGATACTAAGATGTTTTTCGCGGCAGTACTATCGTTCAATTCCGCTACAATCCTTTTAGCACCGGGTCTTACAAAACGACTGTAGTTACCAAACACCCACAACATTTTAGTATCGTGAATTTGTCCATCTTTTTTATTTCTATCTACGTAAATGAGTCCGTCTTTATAATCATAGGGGGATACCGCCAGCCACCATTGCCATGCGGAGGCATTTGCTACGGTGAGATCTGTGTGGATGACCCGCGCCATATATAAAGCGGCATCCATACCCACGTCTGCTTTATTGCCGTCCATTTCCCCGGCATTATTACCCAGTATACAATATTCTGATTGCCAGAATGCTATCCCATTAAGTGCCGCCAGCACTTTTTTTCGTATAGCGGTAGCTGTATCTGCCGGCGAAGTAGTGAAGTAGCTATGTGCTGCTATCCCCTGGTAAATATTTTTATGATTCCCCAGATATGTAGCGCTATGCGGATCAAAAAATGCTTTTATCTGCATGCCTTTATCTGGTTTGTTTTCGCTGGAATATAAATAATTGAGCTGCCCCGCTTCTGTAAGCAGTATGCTGCTGGAAAGCTGATCTGCAGTGAATTTTTTATCAATCGCTTTTGCAAGTCCATATATCTGCTCATTGTTGTACGGACAACCTTCCTGTCCGCCATCGCTCCAGTCCCATTGCGGCTCATTCACCGGGCTGATATAGCCGAGCGTTACCCCGGTATTTTTTTGTACACCGCGTATCACATCTTTCAAAAAATTACTAACTGCTTCATATTTATCAGGGGCAAGATTACATTGGCCATGGTCTGCAAACGCTTTACCATTGATGGTAAATGCTATCGGCGGACTGTTCAGGAATCCTAAGAACCGGGTAACACCTCTTGCTTTAGCTGCCTGTAAAAACCATAATTGCCCCGCCTGTTTTTGCCAGTTGTAGCTATGATCCTCTCCCAGAAAACATTCTGCCCTGCGCCATTCATCTTTGATACCACTGCTTTCGCCTTGCTCGGCACTACCTGCGCCAATATTAAACCGCCACATGGATAGGCCTATTCCGCGGGGTTGTCCGCTGTTGCTGGTGTCTGTGCTAAACAGCCAATCAGCTATCTGCATTCTTTTACTGTCTGGCCAGTTACCAGTAAACTGACATGCCCAGGCATCCGAAGCGGCAAAGTTGTGAATGGTTTGCGCTGTATGTTGTAGGTCTATATGTATCTGTATGGGTGTACTGCTTTGTGATGCTGCTGCCTGTACCACACCGCACAGGAGCAGTGAGCAAATTACTTTTTTCATGTTCATTAATAAAGCGGTTTGGTTCACGCAAAGCCGCAAAGGAATATAACATCAAATGACGCAAGGCCGTAAAATAATAAAATACGGGTGGTTTTTTTTCGAAACTTGTTGACCGGTATTTTATCTCCATAGCCTGCTGTTTATTCCTTTGCAGCTTTAATTAAATGATACTATGGATAAATTAATAGCCAGGATTTTGCTCCAGCTTTTTGTTGGATGCCAGTATCTCTGCTCTTGGAATTGGCAGCCAGTAATTTTTATCACTAAACAACCTGCCTCCCAAAGCTACTTTCCTGGTGTACTTATATACACCAGGTGCAGTAACGCTGACGTCTATACCATAAGCGGGTACATTTTCTGTGGTATTGGCAATCTTCCATCTGCGCACATCATAAAAGCGGTGCTCTTCATATGCCAGCTCTACTTGTCTTTCCCGTTGTATAGCTGTCCGCATGTCCGCCTGAGACAGTCCTGGTGTCAGTACCGGTTGCATTACACTGGCGCGTCGTCTGATCTTATTGACGGCATCGTACACGGAAGCATCCGGCCCTACTGCTTCATTTTGTGCTTCTGCATAGTTCAGTAATACTTCTGCATAACGTAAATATATCCAGGGCTGTAATCCGGCTATATCCCAGGGATTATCAATAGGATTTTTATCATCCATAAATTTACGGAGATAGTAACCTGTTTTGGTCGCATTCCAGTTAGACGGACCATCTTTGCCGTCCTTGCCACCAGGGGAGAATGTTTGCACATTAGAACCTCTGTAAGGCGCGCCATTATAAAGGATAGTCGCATAGAAGCGGGCATCGCGGTTATCATATGGCTTTTGCGGATCGTAACCAGAGGTAGCATCTGTAATCGGTTTACCATTTTTCATTTCATAGGCATCTACCATATTCTGCAACGGTGTATTACCTGCCCATCCGCCGTAACCATTGGCGCCATTGGATATTTCCAGGCATACGTGACGTGCGCCTACGGCATACTGACGCGCAAAAATAACTTCATTGTTATCCGATTTCAGGAACAACTGGCTGTAATCATCTGTCAGAGAGTATTTGGACATGTCCATCACTACTTTGGCAGCAGCAGCGGCTGCCTGCCAGCTACCTACTTTATACAGAGGACTCGCCGCATATAACAACAGGCGTGCTTTCAATGCCAGCGCTGCACCCTGGGTAGCGCGGCCGGACTGCCAGGTACCGTCATTGTTTACCGGTAAATCTGCCGCGGCTGCCGTTAGTTCAGCAACTGCGTAATCCATAGACTCCTGCAGTGTAGCCCGTTTAAATAAAGCCGGATCGGTGAGATCACTGGTCAGATTGTACTCTTTATTACCCATCAGCACCACGCCACCATAGTTGCGGATCAGGTCATGGTAACGGTATGCACGGATAAAACGTAATTCTGCCAACAGCCTTTTACGTAAGGGAGCACTCATCACCACGCTGTCAATGTTATTGATGGCATAGTTGCATTCCCGGATACTGCGATAGCTTCTGCCCCAGATGGTACCCGCGATACCCGTATTTTCCGGCGCAAGTTGCCCCTGTTGAATCACCCAGGTATTGTCATCATTGTTATACATGGATTCGTCTGTAATAGAGCTCCATAGTGCATATTCAAATCCTCTGCCAAATCCCGGATTAGTTCCTTCTCCCTCTTTTTCCTGCATGGTGATACTCAGGTACCGGTTAAGAATATAATTTTCAAATAAGGAAGAATCAGACAGCACAGCGCTACTCAGTACACGATCTGTTGGTGTGATGTTCAGGTAATCCTTTTTGCAGGAAGTGAATAGTCCAGCGGCAACTAAAGCCAGATTGCATATTATATGAGACGTTTTCATTGCTTGATTTTTTACGGTTTAGAACTTAACATTTACACCAAGATTGATGATCCTTTGCTGCGGATAAAACTGCCCGCTGGCACTGTTACCCTCAGGATCATAGTCTTTTACTTTAGTAATGGTGAAAAGGTTAAATGCATTGGCATATACCCGAAGCGCGCCAATCTTGGCACGTGATAGCAGCGCCGCATGAATGGTATAACCCAGTGAAATATTCTTTAATCTCAGGAAAGAAGCATCGTTCAACCAGAAGGAATTATTGTAACGGCCACCATTAACAGAAGCAGACGCCCGTTCGTCTACCCTTGGATAGCTGCCATTAATATTGGTTGGGCTCCAGCGGTTATCTGCCCAACTGCTGTAAAAATTGCCGATAGTGCCGGATTCAGCTAATACATACTGACTTACATGACTTTGACCGGCAAACAGAATAGACAAATCGAAACCTTTGTAGTCTGCATTCAATATTAAGCCATAGGTGATCTCGGGAATGTTGCCGTATTTGGTTCTCACCGCGTCGTCTGCGTTGATAACACCGTCACCATTGTGATCTTCATAAATCAGGTCACCCAGTTGTGCACCTGGCAGGTGTTTGTATTTATTCAGATCTTCTGCTGTTCTGAAAATGCCGATGGTATTATACAATAGGTAAGTGTTCATTGGTCCGCCGGTTTGACGCTGATAGGATGGCAGTCCGGCAGCTTCATCAATGAACATGATTTTGTTTTTAGCATAGGTTATGTTACCGGAAATATTGTAGTGGAAACTGCCGCTGGTTGTATTATCATAGCCAAGCGTGGCTTCAATACCATTGCTGTTGACTTTACCGATATTTTCTGCAGGTACCAATGGCTTGTTCTTATCATACGGATTTACGATACCAGATGTTTGTGGCAGGGACGCATTCCGCTGGGTCAATATTTTAGAGCGCTTCTGTTGGAAGTAAATAAATTCCAGGTTGAAATGATCCAGGAAAATGGCATTCAACCCAAGGTCCATTTTTTTAGCAATCTCCCATGTAATATATGGATTGGCCAGTTTGGTCAAATCGATACCTGAATGAATTTGTCCGTTGAGTACGTACTGATTTATCAGCGAGTAGTTATCGAAATACTGGAATAAGCCTACATTATCATTGCCCAGCGAGCCGTAGGAGCCCCGTAATTTCAGGTCATTGATAAAAGTAACCGGTTTGAAAAACTCTTCTTTTGAGATGCGCCAGCCAGCAGACATGGAAGGGAAAAATCCATACTGGTTGCCGGGAGGAAAAGTAGAAGATCCATCCACACGTGCCTGTACTTCCAAGAGGTATTTTTCCCGGTAGTCGTAGGCAATACGCCCGAAATAACTTTTACGGGTAAAATTGTAGCTGCTGCCAGAGTTGTTTTTATCTGTAGCAGTAGATCCTCCCTGCGACAGCTCTGGTGTTTGAGGGGTCGGGAAATTCAAACGGGAAGCATTGAGGGTATCCAGCGTGTTTTTGCTTTGCTCATATCCCACAAAGGCACTTACATTATGCTGGCCAAAACGGCGGGCATAATTCAACTTGATGTTGGTGGTCAGCAAAGACACGTTCCGTTGTGATTCCGTCAGCGAGGCTTTGCCGGCGGAACCACCTACTACTGTTTGCACATAGGTTTGACTGGTTTTGTCAAACGTATATTCCTTATAAGGCGTGCTGAATGATTTGCCGAAGTTCCAGGATTTATCAGCTGATAAATAGCCATCCAACGATAATCCTTCCACACCAGGAATAGCATAGGAGCCTTTCAGAATACCATTAAATACCTGGGAGGGATTCCGGTTGATACCACCGGCGTCAGTGGCCTGCATCACCGGGTTATTGTTTTCTATACCAGTAGTAGGCAACCCATTTGGATACCTGTCCAGCACAGTGGGGTAGGCCCTGTAAATGCTGCGGAAAATGTCGCCGGCACCGGTGGTTGGAAATAGCCGGTCTTCCTGGCGTCCGGACAAATAGAGACTCACCTTCAATCTTTTCGTCACATCTGCATCTATATTAGACCGGAAATTATACTGGTCGTATTTGGTAACGCCGTTTTTATACAGTCCATTCTGTCCCAGCATACCAAGGGAAACGAAGTAGCGTACGTTTTCTCCGCCACCATTCACAGACAGGCTATGTTGGTTCTGTGTGGCCATTTTCTTCAGTGTAGCCTCCTGCCAGTTGGTGTTGGGGAAATTAACCGGATCAGATCCATCTTTGAATTTCTGCAACTGTGCATCGGTATAAACCTGGTTCATGCCGCCGGTAGGACTAACATAATATTGTATTTCATTCCTGATTTGTGCATAGGTGTATGCGTCTGCCATTTTGGGCAGGCGGGTAGGGGAAGAAAATCCCTGGTTAAAGCTATAGTTGATCACCGGTTTACCGGTTTTCCCTCTTTTAGTTGTTACCAGCATAACACCATTGGCAGCTCTGCTGCCATATACGGCTGCCGAGGCATCTTTCAGGATAGACACGCTTTCTATATCATTGGGATCCAGTCGTTCGAGTCCACCTATTTGACCGGGTACGCCGTCTACTACTACCAGCACATCATTGTTACCGGTGGTAGCCAGTCCACGGATGGTGATGTTGGAACCATCATATCCGGGTTCGCCGGAGCGGTTATTGGCAATCACCCCTGAAAAGCGGCCCGTCAGCGAGTTGGATATATTGGGCTGTGGGCTTTGTACCATATCGGCTCCCTTTATCACTGAGATAGATCCGGTGAGGGTGGCTTTCTTCTGTGTGCCATAACCTACTACCACTACCTCGTTCACAGTTTTACTGAGTGCCTCAAGGACTATTTTTAATGGCGTCCCGCTTTTTACCGGGATACTCAGGTCGTTATAAGCAATATGATTAAACAGGAGCGTGTCGCCGATAGCGGCCGCGATGGAAAATTTACCGTCGCCATCTGTAGATGTGCCAGCTGTTTTGTGCTTCACCCGGACAGTCACACCGGGAATTGCCTCCCCATCGGCAGTTACTTTGCCTGTAATCAGGGGTTGCTGTGCCTGCACATCAATCGCGAAAAACAACAGTAAAAGAAAACACAAACGGCCCAAAACAGGTTGGCTCCGTAATAGGACAAATAAAGAGAAGTCCGTTCCGGATAGAAGTCTTTTCATAACGCATTAATTTAAATGAATTGGAAGGTGGAATATTCTTTTGGTTGCAAGGAGGGTTAATACCCAGCCTTATGATATCCGCAATGTACTACCCCCCTCCACAATCATAGAGGGGGTAAATCATTTAAAAAGGGGGGTAAAATCGTAAATTATACCAGGGGGTAATTTGGCAGCCATGTATAGCTGGAGTGACTACCATGGCGGAGATGCTGGAAATGCCTGCAGTCGGCAGTACTTATCTCACCCCTCAGCTTTCCGTGACATTAAAGTCCCGGTTGAACGAATGCTTATACTTTTTTACGTAGTCAGAAGGGTTCATTCCAAACAGTTTCACAAACTGTTCCCGGAAATATTTAACATCTCCGATCCCCACCTGCATGGCTGCCTGGGTAATGGTATAGTTTTCCTTGAGTAGTAAAACGGCCGCTTTGCGGAGACGGATGGAACGGATAAAGGAATTGATCGTTTGGCCGGAAATAGATTTTACTTTTTTATAAAGACTGGAATGGCTCATGCCTATTTCGAGTGTGAACTTCTTAATAGAAAACTCTTCATTTTCCAGGTTGTCTTCAATAATTTCAATACATCTTTTCAGGAAGTCCTGGTATTCGGCTGGTACCTTGATATTACTGTTTTTGAGCGTGATGCGGTCAAAAAAGTACTGTTGCAGCAGGTTCCTGTTTTTAATGATGTTATGCACTTTGGCCATGAGAAAGTCTTTTTCAAATGGTTTGGTGATATAATCATCTGCCCCACCTTCCAGTCCTTTGATCCGGGTATCGGAGGCGGAGGAGCCGGTAAGTAAAATCACGGGTATATGACTTAGGGTGGCCGTTTGTTTGATTTTGGCGCATAGCTCCACGCCGTCCATCCCCTGCATCTGTATGTCGCTGATGACCAGATCGGGCATATATTGCTGCACGGCAGCAAAGCCACTGGTACCGTTATCCGCTTCATATACAATGAACTGGTCCTTGAACAGTTGCTGCAGGTATTGCCGGATCTCATCATGATCATCGATCAGGAGGATAGATTTTTTCTCCGTGATAGTAGTGCTGCTTCCTTCTATTTCTTTGGTATCTACCGGGATTTCTGGTGCGGGAAGGGTGTTTGCTGCGGTCAGCTCCTCCAGGAATGCCGATTTATAACTGGCGTTTTCCTGTAAGGGAGTGCCGGCAAAATGGTCGCTTCCCTTTTTCAGGGAAATGAGAAAAGCGGAGCCTTCGTTTATTTTGCTCTGGTAGCTGATGGTGCCATGATGCCCTTCAATGAAATGTTTTACGAGGTATAACCCAATGCCAAAACCGGTTTGTAAGGACTCTTTGTGATCCTGCGCCCGCTGGAATTTCTCAAATATCCGGTTGCCCACGCTGCCTTCAATACCACAGCCACTATCTTTTATCGTAATGGTGACGGTATTGGCCGTGCTGCCTATTTCAAAAATAATACTGCCGTTATCCGGTGTGAATTTAAAGGCATTGGAGAGCAGGTTAAATATGGCAATCTCCAGTTTCTCGTTATCACCATATATTTCAATGGCAGGTTGCGGACTTAGAAACTGGTAGTCAATGTTTTTAATTTTAGCCTGCTGGGAAAAACAGAGATATACTTCCTGACAGAGGTTGACGATGTCCAGCTTTGAAATTTTCAGCTGATCACCATCCCGGTCCGCTTTGCGGAATAGCAGGAGCTGATCTACCAGGCTAAGGAGGCGCCTGGCATTGCGGTAAACGATGCTCAGGTCCCGGTTATCTTTATTTTGCACCAGTTCCTTCAGCGGATTGATGATCAGGGTAAGTGGTGTCCTGAATTCGTGGGATATATTGGTGAAGAAAGACAGTTTCTTTTCATTCAGCTCTTTCTCTTTTTCATTTTCCAGGTGCGCCAGTTTGATTTCATATTTCAATCGCTCTTCCCTGGCCTTGTATCGGGTATACAGGTAAATGGCCGCAATGGTGCTGCTGATATAGATCAGGTAAGCCCACCAGGTTCTGTACCAGGGAGGCAGCACAATGAGGGTAACAGTATGTATGTCGTTGCTCCATAGCCCGTCTGCATTGCTGGCTTTTATTTCAAACACGTAGCTGCCTTCCTGCAGGTGGGTATAGTTGGCGGTCCTCGTCTGTCCTACATAGTTCCAGCTATTATCCCATCCCCGGAGGCGATAAGCATAACTGATCTTATCTGGTAAGGTATACTCCAGTGCTACAAAATCAAAGGCAATAGTGGCTTTGTCGTAAGGAACAGTAATTTCCTGTACTTCTTCTTTACTTCTTCCCGTTACATATTTTTCCTGTTGTGTAATGGAGGTATTATTGATTCTGATAGCCGTTAGCAATACCGGGGGAATGCTAGTTTGAGAGTATACGCTGTCCGGGTAAAAAATATTGAACCCTTTGATGCCACCAAACAGGAGTTCTCCTGAACTTAATTTCAGTGCTGCATTAAAGCTGAACTGGTTGCTTTGCAGGCCATCGGAGGCCGAGAAATTACGGAAGCTGTTTTTGGCAGGATCGAACCGCGATAATCCGTTGAAGGTGCTGAGCCAGAGATTGCCGGTTTTATCTTCTAAAATACGCAGGATAGAATTGCTGGGTAACCCTTCGGAAGTGGTGAAACGCTTATACTGACCGGTTTTACGGTCAAAGCGTAACAAACCGCCCCCATCTGTACCTACCCAGAAGGCGCCCTGCTGATCCTGGTAAATAGATCTTACGGTATAGCCTATATCAAATCGTTGATGTTGTTTGCGGGCTTTGTCTATTTTGATGAGCGAGGAGTAATTACCACCCCAGAAATTGCCGTCTTTATCTTCTGCCAGGCATTGCATGTTGACCAGGCTGCTGTCAAAAAGATCAAATCTGTTCTGTTGCCGGTTCAGGCGATACAGGGTGCCATTGTTGGTGGTGCTGGCCCATATATCCTGTTGCCGGTCTTCGTACACCATCCATACATTGTTTTCTGCTGTACGGGTATAGGGATTAAAGCAAACATATTGTTGAAAAGTACCGCTGCCGGCGGAATATCGGTTAATGCCCCCAAACCAGGTCGACATCCACAGGTCATGCTGGCTGTCGGCGATGATAGCCGTAATAAAATTACTGCTGATACCGGATTTGCCGGAGAGGTCATGTTGATAAGATGTCCAGGTATTGTTTTCCCGGTTCCAGTATTTCAGGCCGCCGCCATCAGTACCTATCCAGATATTATGATGCACATCTTCACAAAAGGAAAAAATAAAATTATCGATAGCCCGGGCATCCGGGTTTTTGTTCAGCACATTTAATTCAAACGGATTGCGCTTAGGCGCTACGATGTTGATTCCTCCACGCAAGGTGCCGATCCATTTCCGGCCTTCCCGGTCTTCGTAAATAGAATATACCGCATTGCTGTTGAGTTGTTGCTTGCTGCCGGCGGTGGTAAATGGGGTGGCTACGGAATCGGTAATGGCCATCAGGTAAATGCCGTTACCATCGGAGGCGCACCAGATGGTTCCTTCCCGGTCGGTATACAGGTTTACTATTTTGCTGTTTTCCGGGAGTGCATTGCCKGCGTATTTGCCAGTCGCGGAATTATAACGAAAAACACCTGTGTCAGTACCAAGGCATATGTTACCGGATTTATCCACCGTTAAGCAATTGCCGCGGGTGATATCTCTACAAACAATATCTAACTGCTGTCGTGCTATATCATATTTACACAAGCCAATACTCTGCACAAATACCCAGGCTGATTTTCCAGCAAATTCAATAGCGGTTACTTCATAGTCTGTAATGTTGGTGTGGTGGTTGTTTAACGGAATCTGCCGTCCGGTGGCAGTGCTGTTGTTGAATAAAAGTAGCCCATCTTTTTCAGTGCCTATTAATAAAATGCCGGTATCATCAGATTTGATAATATGGGTATTGCCATTCACTTTCCGGGCTATTTTACTATTGACCGGCAGATAGCGTGGCAGGCTGAATTGTTCATTCACAGGATTAAAAACACATACCCCTCTGCGGCCGCCCACCCAAAGCTGGTGGTGGCTGTCATCTGCGAGGGTGTAAACAACATTGTCCAGYAAAGAGGTGCTGTCTCCTATTTTATTCCGGTAAATCTTAAATTTATAACCATCATACCGGTTCAATCCATCATAGGTACCAAACCACATAAAGCCTTTGTGGTCCTGATATACGTTGGTGACTGCGTTATTCGATAAACCGTCTTCTATACCCAGGTATTTGATCGGATAGCCGATAGCAAATATATTTTTTGTGAAGATCACCATCCCCAGTATAGCAAAGCAAATTTTCCTCACGTGGTGCATAGGCTTGTTTTAACTGTTCATAAAGCTATTGAAAAGGGAGATATTTTTTGATTATAAAAATCTAATTTTGATGAAAAGAGATTTCCATGGCAGTGCAGCACGTAGCGCAACAATTAACGAATCTATGTGATATTATTCCTGATCGCATCCGGCAGATAGCGGATAYCAATTTTATTAATAAACCGGCGCCGGGTAAATGGTCTAAGAAAGAGATCCTGGGTCACCTGGTAGATTCAGCTTCCAACAATCATCAACGGTTTGTAAGGGGACTGGTAGAAAATGTGCCAACGATTGCATACGATGGGGATGCCTGGGTCAGCGCCCAGCAATACCAGCAGCAGGACCGTCAACTCATGTTGCAGTTGTGGGAAACATATAACCGTCATCTCGCGGCTATCATCACCGTMATCCCGGAAGACGACCTGCTCAGATGCTGCAAGTACGGAGATGGTACTGTATTACCGTTGCAGTTTTTAATTGAAGATTATCTGCATCACATGGAACATCACCTCAAACAAATACTGGGAGCGTATTAATTACAACCCCAGTTGTCTGAACAGTGCTTCTTTATAGTTGTTGCCGATCGGGATTTCGTGCTTTTGTATGTAAATGCAATTGCCTTGTATATGCGTAATATTCGTTTTGTTGATAAGAAACGAACGATGCGTTCTGAGGAAGGTAGTAGCCGGCAATAACGCCTCCAGTGCGGAAAAAGAGAGATTAGGGATAATTACCTGTTGACTGCATACCACTTTAGTATAATTGCCTTTCGCTTCTGCAAACAAAATATCCTCATGCGGGAGCTTATAAATTTTACCATCTGCTTTCAGAAAAAAATAAGGATCGCTGCCTGTGGCCGGCTGAATTTTTTCTTTCGCCTTATCTACCGCAACGATGAAGCGTTCCAGTGAAAATGGTTTTACCAGGTAATCGCAGGCAGCCAGGTCAAAGGCATCCGCAGCATAGTCTCTATAAGCGGTAGTGAAAATAACAGCAGGTATTTGTTTTAATGTTTTTAGAAAACTGATACCATTTAGTACGGGCATATTAATGTCCAGGAAGAGCAAGTCTATCGCGGTGTTTTCTAATATTGTTTTAGCTTCCAGCGCATTGCCGCAGGAGCCTGCAATATGCAGAAAGGGTAAGTGGCTGCAATAGGCAACCACTATTTCCCGGGCAATTGGCGCATCGTCAATAATAAGACAATTAATCATGATCACTATTTCAGTTGAAGCGTTAATGAAGCGGTATACAAGCCGTTCATTTTTTCGTGCCTATATTCATAGGTATTATCATACAATAGCCCCAGGCGTTTAATACTGTTGGCAATACCTACGCCGCCTTCTTCCCGGATGGTGTCTGATTCCTTTTCATCGTAGGAGTTGCTAACGGTAAAGTGTATACGTTCTTCGGAAATTGATAAACGGATATCAATATAAATATTTGCTGCAGCAGAGTTCTGCGAATGTTTAAAGGCATTTTCAATAAATACAATCAGCAACATAGGGGCTATCCGGATAGCGGGATCATTCACCGTTGCTATGTCTGTAGTTAATACCAGCCGGTCGCCAATACTGGTGGTCGCCAGTTCTATGTAGTTGTTGATATAAGCCAGTTCAGATTTTAATGGTACAAAAGTTTGTTTGGCATCATACACTGAATAACGCAACAGGTCCGATAATTTAAGGATCAGCTCCGGCATGCGCTGGCTCCGTGTAAGCGAAAGCCCATAGAGATTATTGAGGGTGTTAAATAAAAAATGCGGACTGAGTTGCGATAACAACAAATCTAATTCACTCTTGCGCTGCGCGGCCTGCGTAAATTGCAGCCGGATGGTATGGCGCAATAACTTCAGGCTAATACCCAGGCCCATGCCGATGACTGGAAAGGGCGTTACCGCCAGGATCGTTAACAGGATGGACTCATGAAACGTGATATCATAAGCATAATGAAGGGTGAGACCATAAGTCGCCGCTAATATCATCACGGTGAGCAGAAAGGACATACTGAAAAGGAGTGGTTGTCCACGAAGCAGGTGTTTGGTACACATTCGTCCGCCGGCATACACGCAGATGATGAACTGATACAGGACCAAAATCCAGAACGTGGTATTTTTCCCATTGAGGTGGCCGGTATAGAAAAAAATGGCCAGCAAGCCGCTTGTCATCACCGCCAGGTGAAAAAGAATATGCGGCCATCTTTTCTCCGTGGTAAAGGCGGTGAGTAGCCACCTGCCTGCAGGTGCGTCTAATGGTGTTGTTAAAGTGGTAGCTTTTGTTTTCATACATCAAATCTCTGCAAGTGTCCTGAACAAGATAAATCATTAGGTTCAACCAGCCATAAAAGATGACAGACAAGGAAAATCAGCGGACGAATATTTAGCCCTTTAATGCAGCAATAGTATTGCGGAGTCGTTTAATTCTTCCCGCCCATATGCTCCGGTGGACAAAGAGTGCCAGCAGGGTCATGATAACGATCACGCCTACTGCTGCATATTTGCTGTTGTCCCAGCGGATATTGGCCAGAAAGAAAGTGAAGACGCCCGCCATAGCAAGTACTCTGCAGGAAACGGAAACAAGGGCATATCGTTTCAGTTGTTGTAGCTGCTGCTGCATATTCTCCAGCAAACTATTGCCTATCACCGGGTTTTTTGCCAGCGTGTAGCCGAATACGTTATATGCCAGCAAAAACAGCACGGAAACAACCAGTAAGGCATTGAGATAAAACGACTTTTTATCTCCATCAAAAAAATTATAGTAGCAGATCAGAAAAGCGGTATAGCCCAGCAGTTCTATGATCAGTTGCTTCCTGATTTTCCGCATCACGGGAGATGCCTGTTTGCCAATAATAGCGGCTATATCTTCGGTATTTCTGGATGGCGTGGGCGTATTGTCCCAGGCTGCTTTTAAAGGATCCATGTTTATAAGTTTAAAATATTTTTGAGCTTGGTTTTAATCCTGTTAAGTTTTACACCTACATAATTCTCTTCTATGCCAATGATACCCGCAATTTCCTGGTAACTCATATCTTCGAGATACAATGCGATAATAGCCTTCTCTGCATCAGAGAGCTGTTTAAGTGCAGCAAAAAGCTGATCCTGTTGCAGGGTGGTATTGCTTTCCGCCACCATGGGTACATCTGGTAGCGTATCCGTATAAGTAACCGGAATACTTCGTTTGCGGAAGCCTGCCAGCGCCGTGTTCAGGGCAATCCGGTATATCCAGGTGCTGATTTTGGCGTTCCCTTCAAAGGAAGGAAACGATTTCCATAGCTGGTAGATCATTTCCTGGAATAAGTCTTCCCGATCTTCCGGGCTATCCCGGTACAGCCGGCAAAGCTTATGTAAGATGCCCTGGTGCTGCTGTATGGTAACGAGAAATGCCGGTTGATCCATGAATATTGCTTTAAGAGATTAGTTGCATCAAAGGACTAAAAACTTACAGGGCACAAAAATATTTACCAGATTACTTTATTTACAGTGGCCCAGTTGCGGGTGGTACAGGCGATACCCAGCTTCTTTTCCAGTTGGGCCACCACATCCAGCGGCTTGATTTCCAGGTCTTTTTTTACCATGGTGTATACTTCGCCCGCCGTCATATGCAGTGTTTCTGCGGCCGACTGCAGTGAGGCAATCACCTGGGCTGCATGTGGACCAACAGGGCCGGAAAGAAAGGATACATATATCTGCCGTGATTTATCCGGAACAATACCTGGGAAGGGAGTATGTTTAACCACTGCTTCCAGCTGTGCAACGGATCTGATAATGGTTGGTACTTCAAAACCATAGGTTTTCAATAACAGCTTTTCTATTTTGTCAGATAATGCGGCGGCATTAGCACTCCCTGATTCAAACATCACATTGCCACTCTGGATGTACGTCTTTACATTTTTAAAGCCGGCAGCATCCAGCTGCTGCCGTAGGTCTTCCATTTTAATGGTTCGCTTACCCACATTCACTGCCCTGAGAAAAGCTACGTATTTGGTCATAAGGTTTTCAGGTTTACTTTGTAAGTTTGTTTTATCATGCATTACTTAGCAATCATACACAAATTATACAACTTAGCCGAAGACGCCAATCATGGTTATCCGGAGGCGGTCATCGCTGCGCTGGAAGCCAGGTTACAGATTCAACTCCCGGCATCCCTGCGGCAGTATTATATTTCATTGGGTAATAATAAAGCGGTGAACGATAGTTTTAATCGCTTAACCTCATTAGGTGAAATAGGATTTTCGGAAGATGAACACCTGATTTTTTATGAAGAAAACCAGGCTGTAGTATTATGGGGAATCGCAAAGACCGAATTACAACAGGATAACCCTGCCGTATATGGTACATATGACAGCGCCGGGAAGAATGGTTTACCGACTCCGATACCACAGAACATTTCCTGCTATCAATGGCATGGTGGAATGGTGCGCTGGGCGGACTTATCCACACCGCTTTCACGGATCAGGAAGAAGACCTGACGCCGGAACATATCACTGCGATTATGAGCAAATGGGAAGAACGGAAAGGTATTTCCAACCAGTTGCTGCGTTTCTTTACCAATGATTACGAAGACATTCTTGTACTCACTACGGAGCAGGACGGCGCTGTAAATGGTGTTTACATAGGTAGTAATAACGAAGCACGCTATAATGAAATAATTCACACCCTTAATATGGAATGGTGTTATCGGTCGGACCGTGATGAATAAGCATTGCTTCTGAATATCAGCACCGTGACAATTAACCCGTAGAAAACTGCACCCAGGGCGGTGGCCAGGTAGTCCATGCCTTTACAGTCGATATGATGGAAGTATTCATTTACCAGGAGTACCCCGCCGCTCAGCAGTGCTGTTGTGATCCAGAAACCCATTTTTCGTGGGGTGCTCAYCGTTGGGCTGTTTTTTACAAAGGGTATTTTCAGAAAGAAATAAAACAGGAGCAACAGCCCTGCTAAGGAGCTGAGGTATTGCATCAGGTACCACATTTTCATAGAATGATTCCCTACCTGGATATCCCTTTGCAGAAAGGACGAGCAGGCAACAAAAAAGCCATCTTCATGTGTAAATGCGTCCAGGAAAAAATGGGTCAATATTCCAATGACGATGGAAGAAAGGACCACCAGGTAATGTTGCCTGAAATAGCTGTTCCAGTTGAAAGGCCGGAAGAGTTGTAGCCTGCCACGCATCCATTCCGGAAGATAGGGTAACAGTACTGGTTTTACGACGCCATGATAAAGGTATGCCAGTAGTAGTGCTAACGGGATGTCATATACGAAAATGCCCCACCACAGGTGCCCCAGGTTGAAATAAGGATTAAGAAAAATAAAGTATAAAAAATCCGGTACCATGCTGCCAATGATTAAGCCGGTGGCAGAAAGGTATTTGCGGGAAGTGTCGGAAAAGGGAACAACTATAGCTGCGTGTGATATCGTAAATGGCATCTTCTAATGGTAATTGGGTATAAATTTAATTTAATTATAATAAATAATATGGTTATTATAAAGAAATGTTAATGTTAGAATCGTCCATCATTTCCAGCAAAATGTCCAAGTTTTATGATGTGATAACACGTATTTTTATTGGGTCTTTGAAGACATAAAAAACAATGTGCTATGACAAATTGGAAAATTGATGAATCACACAGCGAAATCGGATTCAAAGTTAAACATCTCATGATTACGAATGTGAGTGGATATTTTACGCGTTTTACCGGAAGTATTCAAACGAACAGCGAGGATTTTCATGACGCAACTATCACCTTCGAAGCGGCGGCGGATAGTATTGATACGCAGAACAGGCAGAGAGACGAGCATCTGAAGAATGGCGACTTTTTCGATTCCTCCAATCATCCTAAAATCAGCTTCGTCTCCAAAAAAGTAAAAAAGATTGATGACGAGCAGTACAAATTACTCGGAGAGCTTACCATTAAGGGCGAAACGCATCCTATCGAACTGGATGTAGTGCATGCTGGTGTAACGGTAGACCCTTATGGACAAACCAAGGCAGGTTTTGCCCTCAAAGGGCGTCTTCATCGCGCAGACTATGGCCTGCGCTGGAATGCCACCACTGAAGCCGGTGGTATTGTACTCAGCGATGAGGTGAAGTTGAATATGGAAATACAACTGATTAAACAATAGCTGAAGGGTAAAGGCATAAAGCATAAAGCACCTGACATGGAGATAAAAGCGGATATTATGTGATATGATATATCCGCTTTTATCTCCATGTCAGGTGCTTTATGCTTTATGCTTTCCGCTTTATGCTATCTTTGTGCCTTCTAACGGCATCACATGAAATTTGAACAATACAATATCTCGGCTGAAATAAAGGACAGTTTAGAAGAAATGGGCTTTAAAAAGCCTACAGATATACAATTTAAGGCAATACCATCTATCCTGAACGGAGATGATGTAATGGCTATCGCACAGACAGGAACCGGCAAAACAGCTGCTTTTGCTATACCTATCCTGCACCGTCTCCAACAACAGGACCGTAAATACCGGAAGGCCAAATACGAGGTAAAATGTCTGGTAATGGTGCCTACCCGTGAACTGGCCATCCAGATAGCAGAAGTATTTCAGGCAATTGCACAATACACCGAATTGACAATACTCGCCCTGGTAGGCGGCGTAGAGCAGGGCCCCCAGATCAAAGTGCTGGAAAAAGGCGTGGATGTGCTCATTGCCACCCCCGGCCGTATGTTTGACCAGATCAATCAGGGACATATAGACCTGAGCCAGGTGAAAACCCTCGTACTCGATGAGGCCGATCACATGCTGGACCTGGGCTTTATCCGCGACATCCGCGATGTTATCAAGCATATTCCCCGCGAACACCAGACCCTGTTCTTTTCAGCGACCCTGAACAAGGACATTAAAGACCTGGCGTATTCCGTCGTAAATAATCCTATCCGCATACAAATATCTCCCAAAGATCCGGTCGCTAAGAACGTTAGCCACGCCGTAGCATATGTGGAGATGGATGATAAACGCTTTTTCCTGGAAAGACTGATCAAGGAGTTTCCGGAAAGCAAAATCCTGGTATTTGTACGTACCAAAGTACGCGCAGAGCGTGTAATGGCGGCCATGGCACGTATTGGCATCAAATCGCTTACCATGCACGGAGGTAAAGAACAGGATGATCGCCTCGGAGTGATGGATATATTCAAAAAAGGAGATGTCAAAGTACTGGTAACCACCGATGTGAACGCACGTGGTATTGATATTCCAAACGTAGATTACGTGGTAAACTACGATTTACCAGACGTGCCGGAAAATTACGTACACCGTGTAGGTCGTACTGGGCGTGGTGTACAGAAAGGGCAGGCAGTTTCCTTCTGCGCCACAGAAGAAAAACCTATCCTGGATGAAATTCAGAAATTCCTCGGTAAGCCTATCACGGAAATGAAGATCAACAAAGATGATTACCGCGAAACCATCAGCTTTTCCGAAGATATCCCTAATGATAACTGGCAACTGCTGTTGGATGAGCACAACAAAGAAATGGCGGAAGTAGAGAAAAAAGTGAAGAAGAGAGCCGCGGCTAATGTGAAAAAGAAAGCGAAGAAGAAATAAAAAGTATCGAAAATTATAGCGTGGCTGTTCCGGATGGAACGGCCATTTTTTTATGAGGTATTTCGTAAGCAAAAAACGGTCCCGGCTTACACCGCGGGACCGTACTCAAACACTAATTATAATCTGTAAACTATTGCTTAACTGCTTCCAGATTCACGGTGATATCAACAGTAGGTGCTACTGCATATACACCGGAAGGTAATTTGTCTGCATATTTTACACCAAAATCAAGACGGTTGATAGTGGCTTTGGCAATAAATCCAGCTCTTCTTAAACCCCATGGATCTTTGATGACACCATTGTAGGTAACGTCAAAGGTTACACGTTTTGTAGTGTTGCGGATGGTAAGATCTGCCAGCAATACATATTTGTCACCTGCTAGTTTCTTCAGGGAAACACTTTTCAGGGTGATAGAAGGATATTCTGCTACATTGAAAAAGTCGTCCGTTTTCAGGTGACCATCACGCTGATCAACCCCGGTGGAAATGCTGGAAGCATCTACCGTGAAATCAATTTTAGCATTCTGGAAGTTAGTGCTGTCGGCAGTTTCAATGGTACCATTGAATTTGGTGAAATGGCCTTGCACATAGCTCAGACCTAAGTGTTTTACACCGAAGATGATGCTGGTGTGTGCAGGATCAGCATTCCATTTTACCTGTGCAAAACTAACGATGCTGGCTAATACCAGGAGGGTGGTGAAAAAGAAACCTTTTTTCATGACTGTTTTTTATTGAATTTAAGTATTATTTATTTAGAAAGTTGACGGTCAACGGACCAGCGTCCGGCGCCTTTAATGATCAGTGCAAGGTTGATACCGATAACCAGTAAATGGTATTCAAATCCTTCACCAGTCTGCGTTCCGCTCCAGTTCATGAAAAATCCGTTTGCCTGATGTATGGAAATCGCTACCAGCATAATAACGGTCAGCATGGCTGCCCACAGCCTGGTGGTAAATCCGAAAAGAATCAGCAGCGCACCAATGCTTTCTGTGAGTATCACCAGGAAAGCCAGGATAGCCGGGGTACCCTGGGAAGTGAAGTAGTTGATGGTGGCTTTGAATCCGTAGCCACCAAACAGGCCCAGTAATTTTTGTGCACCATGTGGTAACATCACCAATGCTAAGGTGATACGCACTATAAAGGCGGTAAGGCTGTCGTCTGTTTGAAGTAATCTCTTAAACATGATAATGTAGGTTTGTTAGTGTTTATACTTTTATTGTATATACAACTGTTTGGACAAAAAAAATCAATCCCGGAGTTTATCCAGCAATTCATTTAAAATAACAACTTCTTCTTTTGTAAGTTTCTTTGTAAGTTCCTTGTGATTCTTTTCCATGATCGGATCCAGTTCTTTTAATAAAGTCAGACCTTTTTCTGTAATCTCAATCTCTACTTTACGGCGGTTGGAATCGCATTGTTTGCGGGTGAGCAGTCCTTTCTGACGAAGCTTCTCCACCAACCTGGTCGCATTACTCATTCTATCCATCATCCGCTCCTGTATGTCCAGCAGGTTTAATGGTTTAGGCGCACTTCCGCGAAGTATCCGTAATACATTGAATTGCTGGCTCGATAAGTCGTATTGCTTCAGCACATGAGAAGCGCCTACTTCCAGCCAACCACCGGTAAATATTATATTTAGCATGGCACGTTGGTATTCGTCCTTAAACCTGGTCTGCTTCAGTTCTTCTTCCAGTTTCATAATTACAGTTACAACTGTTGTTTATACAACAAAGGTAGATGTATTTTTCATTTTACCAAATTTTTGAGAGAAAATTAACCGGGATCTGGTCTGTAAAAGTGCGAACCTGGCCCAGCTCCATTGAATGACAGGCGGTTATAAACAACGGGTGCGGGAACTTCCGTCCCCGCCCCCGTTGTTTATAACCGCCTGAGCAGGATTAAAACTTGTAAGCCAACGTGCCGGTTACCTGTCTTAACATCTGCGGATCCGCAGTGGTGAAGCCAGTCCAGTACATCTGGTTGGCCAGATTATTAACGTTGATGGCTATACGGTACTTCGGCTGATTGTAATAAACCGCTGCATTCAGCACGGTATAGGCAGGTAAGGTAAATACACCGTTAATTGTGTTGTTTATGACCATATTATCACCTGCGTAGTTGCCACCAAAACCAATACCCAGCCCTTTTGCAGCAGTCGTGGTGAGTGCATAGCTGAGCCACAGGTTAGCAGCGTTCAACGGACCTGTACTTGTTGGTCTTCTGCCTGCGTAGAGGGCAGCGGCATTCTTCCATTTGCTGTCATTATAAGCATAACCTGCCACTATATTGAATCCGGTAAAAGGATTGGCGTTTACTTCCGCCTCAAACCCTTTGCTGCACTGCGTACCAGCCTGAATAGACGAACCTGGAATGTTGCCCTGGATGGCTTTGTTCTTCACCTCTATATCGTAATAGCTGAGCGTACTGCTTAACCTACCGTCCCATACGTCCAGTTTTACGCCGGCTTCCCACTGATTGGCCTGCTCCGATTTGAACAGTTTATTCGTAAGCCCCCCTGTTTCGTTAGCAACGGCCTTATAACCCGGATTCGTAAATCCATTCATGTAGTTACCAAAGAAAGACACTTTATCTTTTACTACCTGGTATACGATACCCAGTTTGGGTGAAAAGGTAGTTTGATCAAAGCCTTGAGTGGATTTGTCGTCCACAGGATTATTTACCGGCTGGCTGTTGAAATGATCCATTCTGATACTCGCCATTACCATCAGGTTGGGCCTGAGGTTCAGCACATCGGATACATACACGCTATAGATATTATAGCGGGTGTAGTTGTAGGTGTAAGCCTTTGGCTGCGTTTGATACAGGTTATTTACATTGTCTTTATTAAAATTATAGTAAGCAGGATTTTTGCCCCTGGTTGGAATGGTATCAAATAAAGCCGGACCGCCTGCGGGCATGGGATTAATATACCGGATATTGGAAATCTGATTCAGGTAATCCAGCCCTACGACCATCCGGTTACGCAAACTACCTATATGGAAGTCACCGGTGAAATTCTGTTGTAACTGTATATTGCTGGTATTACCATCCAGTGTCCATATCATCCGTTTGATGGTGGTATCACCCGGCATCAGGAAAAAGTAAGGACTGGCGCCGTCAGAACTGCCTTGTGTGGTACTGAAAGTTGTTTGTGATTTCCATTGGTCAGACATCTTATAAATAGCCGTACCATAGAAGTTGGTATTGTTGCTGGTTTGAACAAGGTCGCCGGCCTGGTAAGATTTTTTATAATCCACATTCAGTTGATCAGCTCTGTCCACGCCCAGTTGCGCATAGGTAGTATAAAAAAAGTATTGTGCAGGCATCGTAGCCTTGCGGTAATTAGTTTCTGCTTCAAAAGAGAGCGTTAACCGGTCGTTTACTTTATAGG
The DNA here is from genome assembly GCF_056399985.1 of Chitinophaga sp. 01L420. NCBI lineage: Bacteria > Pseudomonadati > Bacteroidota > Chitinophagia > Chitinophagales > Chitinophagaceae > Chitinophaga > Chitinophaga sp. 01L420. Next base: position 235,495 of record NZ_JBFTSK010000005.1, on the reverse strand, counting down.
AGAACGAAGGATCAAATGCAAAGTTTTTGCTGAACCCATTGTCCTGGAAAGATCCCATGCTGTTATAAGCAGTATTAATGCGCAATAAAGCTTTATGATCTTTATCGAGGGGTGTATTGATATCTGCGGTTACCCGGCTTAAACCATAGCTGCCCGCGCTATAGCTTATTTCACCACCAAAGTGGTCATATGGCTGCTTGGTAACACGGTTAATCAATCCGCCATAAGATACCAGCGTGCTGCCGTATAAGGTGCCGGAAGGTCCTTTGATCACTTCCATTTTTTCCAGGTTAATAGCATCTACCGTGCTAGTTACCTGGCCCGCCATGCCATTCCTGAGTCTGGCAGCGGTGGTAAACCCTCTCATGGTGTAGGTAGCACCACCATCGCCGGCGCGTCCGTTAGCAGCCCATAGCTTGGTGATACCTGGCGCATTGCGGATCGCATCATCTGCGGTAAATACGCCTTGTTCCTGTAGCAGCTCTTTGTTAATGGTGGTATATACCTGCGGATTTTCGAGGTTAGCCAAAGGTAATTTGGCTACATCCTTGCTGTTGCTGGTTTTAAACTTGTTGCGGGTAGATGATACAATCACTTCCTGTAGCTGCTGGTCAGATATATTCAGGTGGATATCAATATTACTGGTTTTACCAGCCACTACGGTCACCTGCTGCGTTTGACGCTGATAGCCCACCAGCGATATACGTATTTCATAATTGCCGGCGGCAATATCCCGCAGCGTAAAGGCGCCATCTGCGGAGGTGACTGTTTTCTTTGAAGTACCCACTAAATCCACCGATACATGGGCGGCTGGTTTGCCATCTGTGGTAGTCACCAGGCCTTTTATATGGCCTTTGTCAGCCTCGAAGGCAAAGGCGTTTGTGATGCTTAACAGGATTTGGAAGATGTAGGTGATGCTCAGGTAGTAGAATTTCCGGCTCATGTTGCTCTAAAGTTGATTGCACCGCAAGTTTACACTAAAAAACCATTAGTTAAACTAATCATGAACTGGATTTGCCCAAAGTGAAATAATTTTCTTTTTAGGGAGGAGAAAAATATATCGAAACCCTGTTGACATAGGGCTGTCACATAGGTGTTGTTTCTTTGTATTATAAAAACAACAACAACTATGATACATACTGCTACCAGTACTTCCCGTTCTTCTCTGTCAGGTATGACAAATGCCAATGCTTCCTGGAATCTTTGGGGCAACAACACTATGATCAACTGGTTGGAAAGCAAGGAGCCGGAATTGATGGACGTGGAAGTTGCCTCCAGTTTTTCTTCTATCCGCAAAACGCTCCGTCATATCTGGAATGTACAGGACTGGTGGATGGCAAACCTGCTGGGCGAAACGCCGCCCTTTACCTATGGTGAAGTGTATACCGGTTCCGTACAAGAGGCCATGGAGGGTTTAATGGCATCCTCCGCACGTCTGGTGGATTATTTTGAGTCCCTGTCTGAAGAGGAAATGGTAGCTACCTGCAAAGTAGCCATTCCTTTTACCGGCGATTTCGATATTCCCCGTTTTGAGATGCTGCAACAGGTGGCCAGTCACAGCGGCTATCATCGCGGGCAGGTGGTTACCATTGGCCGCCATCTTGGAATCACAGACGCACCTATGACAGACTATATGTATTGGAACCTGATGGCCAGGTAAAATAAAAAAGGGGGTATCGTGTGAACGATACCCCCTTCTGCTGTATGGCTTATTGATTTAACTGTTCAACCCACCATCAATGGTCAGTGCTGAACCGTTGATATAACCGCTTTCCGGTCCTGCCAGGAAGCTCACCAGGTCGGCTACATCGGTAGCCTGACCATAATGGCCCAGGGCAATGTGCTGCCGTTGAAAATCAGCATGCGGACCATCCGCCGGATTCATGTCGGTATCTACCGGACCAGGTTGTACCAGGTTGGTGGTGATGCCACGATTGCCAAGGTCACGTGCCAGCCCCTTGTTAAAAGCGGTGAGGGCTGATTTACTCATGCTGTACAGTGTACCATGAGGACCTACTACGCGGTCGGCCATGCAGCTGCCAATAGTAATCACCCGGCCGCCACTGCTCATATGGTTGAGGGCTGCCTGTGTGCCCACAAATACCGCCCGGGTATTTACGGCCATGGTGTGTTCATAATCTTCCAGGGTATATTCTGAAAATGGTTTCATCACGGCTGTACCTGCATTATTAACCAGTATATCTACGCGACCATGTGCATTAACGGTATGATCTACTGCTGCGATGACCGCTTTCGGGTCTGCACTGTCTGCTGCTACAGCAGATGCCCGTTGTCCTTTTGCTGTTAATTCTTCCACCAGGGCAGTAGCCTGGGCGGCGCCTTTTACATAGGTAAATACTACCGTAGCACCTTCTTCTGCTAAACGTTTCACAATAGCAGCACCCATACCGCGACTTCCTCCTGTAACCAGGGCTATCTTATTTTCCAGACGTTTCATGTGTAATGATTTTATGTCTGCAAAGCTAGACCGGGCTACTGGCTTAAAGAAGAGGTGTACTAATTGTTAACTACTAACCTCTATGTTAGTTATGCGCCGGGGAGTACTCCGGAGGATCCTGCAGGTATCGCTTGTGGATAATATCCAGATGATGCAGCTGGTGTCCAACGGTGGTAAATCCCAGGGCTAATACCGACATCTCGGTTTTCCAGCTCATACCCGTTCTGGACAAGGTGGTATTGGAATACCCACTGAATTGTGCAATGGTGGCTGTACGCAGGGCGATTAGCTCCGCCAGTACATCCGCCAGGCTGCGGTCATCTACTTCCGCATTGTCGGCATAAACGTCCTGGTCCATGCTGGGGGCCATTTGCGAATCCTTACGGGCAAACATCATGGCGCGATAGGTGAAAACCCGTTCTGTGTCTGTAATATGTTGCAGTACATTTTTCAAGGTCCATTTGCCGGGTGCATATGCATAGTCCGCCAAAGGTTCCAGTTGTACAATATCTAACGACTTCAGGGTCTGTAAGGACGCTGCCAGCGCAGTGTTCAGGTCTGTATCCGGTACAAGACTAATGTAACGGGTATAATATCCCGGGTCAATTTGGATATCACTTTTTTTCATGTGGTGAGTTTAAGGGAGATGAATATACGAACATTTTCTTTCCRCAATCCGGCCACTAAAGACCGTTATGCGATCTTATTATAATATTTAATATATTTGTAAATAACATATCCTGACGACCAGTTTTATCTACAACCACCCTTCTATGAAATATCTGCAACGATGTGTACTACTGCCGGCACTCATAGGATTGAGCATGGCCGGGAAAGCACAGCCGCCGAAAAGAGTCTACACAGCACCACAGCAATGGGATGCACGGTGGATCAGCGATGGGACAGCCGCACCGGCAGCATTTGGCGTTTACCTTTTCCGCAAACAATTTGAGCTGCTGAATTATTCAGGTTCGTTTATTATTCACATTTCTGCGGATAACCGTTACCGTTTGTATGTGAATGGTCACCAGGTGGGGATAGGACCCGCCCGTGGCGACCTCTCCAACTGGTACTACGAAACAATAGATATCAGTCCCTATCTGAAATATGGCAAAAACGTACTCGCTGCTGAAGTGGTGAATTACGGAAGCAGCAAACCCCGCGGACAACTGACTGTTGCTACGGGATTGCTCATACAAGGACATACCCCCCGCGAAGCCGCTATTATCAATACTGGAACTACCCCCTGGCAGGTTATGGAAGATGAGGCTTTCCAGGTGCTACCCGTAAAAACGAACGATGACACTTTCTATGGCGCTTATGCCGGCGATAGCATCACCGCACAATACCATCCCTGGGGCTGGGAACAAACTACATTTAAAGACACCTGCTGGGAAACAGCGGTAGCTACTGCTGGCGTGGCCCTACGGGGCAGTAGTGCCAACGAGTGGCGCTTACTGTCGCCAAGACCCATCAGCCAGCTTAGCCAGGAACGACAGAATTTCAAGACCGTTATTTTATCGCAGGGCATTACTGTAGATGCCGCATTTTTGAAAGGAACGGAGGCTATAACGATATCGGCTAAACGAAAAGTAAGGTTACTACTCGACTGCGGACTGCAAACAACTGGCTTCCCGGAAATGCTGATCAGCGGCGGACTGGGAGCCAACATAAAAATTACTTACCTGGCGGGGTACGACACAAAAAACGCTTTGCAGGATGTTATCTGTCCGGATGGTGGTGCCCGCCGGAAATTCACCACCACGGGTTATCGTACCTTCCGTTATGCACAGATGGATATCGAAACAGATAAAGCACCACTTACCCTGCTGGATTACTATAACGTATATACGCAGTCGTTGCTGGCTGACAAAGCTGCATTCACGGCAAATGCCGAAGCCGATTCGTTGTGGGATAATGGAAAACGCGCTGCACTAGTGGGCGCCCAGGATAATTTGTACAACGATCCCTGTAAAGAGCAGTTACAATATATACAGGATGCCCATATACAGGGACTGGCCATTTCATTTTTTTCGGGAGATGACCGACTGTTGAGAAATGCACTGATACAGGCTGACCAGTCACGCATTCCGGAAGGTCTGATCCGTTCCCGCTACCCGTCAGACGACCGCCTCTTAAATATTACAGATGCCCTGACCTGGATCGGTACCTTACAGGATTACCTGTTGTATAAAGGAGATAAAGCACTGGCAAAACAATTGTTTCCCGGTGTACGGAGTATTCTCGATTGGGTAGATCGTTATCAGGACCCGGTTACGGGCTTGCCAGGGGAGATGCCTTATAGAGATAGTCTTGCTCTGGCACCCCTGTCAGGTCAGTACCTGTATGCGCTCCGGCAGGCAGCGGCCATCGCCGGTTACTGTGATAAACCCGCCGACTCCCTGTCATGGATCCGCACGGCAGACAAATTGCGGGAGGTATTGTATCAGCAATGTTTTGATGGAGAAAAAGGATGGTATGCAGAAACACCTGCCAGGAAAGCGTTTTCCCGCTATACCAACGCGATGGTTGTACTGGCACAGGCAGTACCACCGCGGCAGGTGAAAAGCATCATGCAACGGTTGCTGAATGAAAAGCCATCTCCGGAAGAATCCCTGCGTGAAAAGTACTACATCTTTAAGGCGATGCAGGAAACCGGTGTAACCGGCACTTTTGCAGCAGAGCTGCAGCGCTTGTCCGCTTTGAAAGCACAAAACAGTGCAGTCATGTATCAGTCTGCTGCTGCTGTCGCAAACCTCTTCCTGCTGGGCATTACCGCAGGCATTCAATCCACTTCACCTGACTTCAGAACAGTGTTGATAGCGCCGGATCCGGGAGCCTCACCACATGTGAAAGCAACGATGGTACATCCGGATGGAGAACTCATGGAAGTAGACCTGTCTTTCATAAATAATCGTGTAACCGGTACCGTTAAGCTGCCTTTTGGCGTAACCGGACGGTTCCGCTGGAGAGGTAAGGAAGTAACGTTAAATGGGGGACCTCAGAAGATCAATATGTAATGTGGAGATAAAAAGATGAAGGGAGATATATGCGGATAATTCCGTTTATATCTCCCTTCATCTTTTTAAATCTTTCAGAATCAGAAAATAGCAATCGGGAAAAAGACCACCTACGCTCTTTTCCGCTTGCTGTAAAAATAGTTAATCCCCAATGCGCCAATACAGATAAATAGCCCAAAGAATTCCCGGGTTTCTTCAATCCAGGGTTTGGCCGCCTTCATGGTTTCTGCAAGGTTCTCCGCATTATGTTTGGTAAACCAGTCTTCCACGCCGTTCTGATCAAAAAATTTATAGATAGCATAGGCCAGGTATACCGCTATGCCGGCCAGATACCATTTTGGATAGAAGCGGTGACGGGCTGCCAGCCCGCAAAGTGCCGCGGAATAAAGATAGATAGGCATCCATACGTACGGATCGGGATCATTGTACTGTAAGCCCGCAAACACGACAAACATCAGGCAAAAGACAATATTCAATATTTTCATGACACAACAATTAGGGCTTAAACATACATAAAACTATTTCAAAAGCATATTCCTTATATTATTTTATCCCAACAGTGTGGAATAGTGGAATGACAGCCTGCAAATTTGGCACTTTTGAAGAAAATGTTAAAAGAGCATTTGTCTGGGCTAAAATATTGTTATATATTCGAAATCAATAGCACAATTCCACGTGAGAACCAAAATCTGAGTTTGAAAATGTTTGTTACAAGTAACAAAGTTTCTCACACCATTATTGATTCGAATACATATCCGTAAACAATTAAACTATGAGCTGATATGATTTAATCATCATCTGATCCAGGCACAATTAGTTAGTCTTCTTATTCATTTTCAATCGTTATATTTTAACTGTTGTGCAGACACTTATTTCTTATTCTCACTGTGTAGCGCATCTTGCACAGGCGATGAGTAACTAATGCTTTACATACCAGCTGTATAATTAACCTGCTATGAGTATATCATAACGGGGCTGGAGTTTTATGTTTTATACCAGCTGTATAAATTAACCTGCTATGAGTACATCATAACGGGGCTGAAATTCCTATGCTTAATATACGGGCTGTATAAATGAACCTGCTGTGAACACTTCATAGCGGGGCAGGAGTTCGTATGCAATGTCGTATCTGTACAACACGGAAATATGCACACAGGTACCCTTTTTTTAAACAATTTTTCTTAAACGTTACGCTTAAATCACGTTATGAAAAAGAAACTCTACCAGGCCATCGCCGCGCTATGTGGCATCCTGTTGCTGTTGGCCGGCAGCAACGTTTACGCACAAACGAAAATTACGGGAAAAGTGTCTGACAAGGCCTCAGGCAACGCCCTCCCCGGTGTTACAGTGTCTATAAGAGGTACCAACCGCGGTACCGCTACAGACCCCGCCGGAAATTTTTCCCTGCAGGCAAAATCAGGAGAAATACTCATCTTTTCTTTTGTCGGGTACGATCCCCAGGAAGTAGTGGTCGGCTCCGGCCCGCTGAATGTTGCACTCAGTGAAAAAGTAGGATCATTGGAAGAAGTAGTCGTAACCGGTTATGCCAGCCAGAAAAAGAAAGACCTCACCGGATCGGTATCCATTGTAAAAGTGGAGAATCTGACCAAACAGCCTACCTCGCAAATCGCCAATCAACTACAAGGACAGGTATCCGGTGTTACCATTCTCGGTTCCGGGCAGCCGGGACAGGAGCCGCAGGTAAAGATCCGCGGCGTTAATACCTTTGGAAACAATACCCCATTGTATGTGGTGGATGGTGTACCTATTTCCAATCTAACGGATGTAAATCCCAATGATGTACAAACCATGCAGGTGTTGAAAGATGCTGGCGCAGCCTCTATCTACGGAGCACGTGCAGCCAACGGCGTAATTATCATAACCACTAAAAGAGGTACCGGTAAAGTAAAAGTTTCTTACGATGGCTATTACGGAACACAACGCCCCAAAGGCGGCAACGTATGGAATATCCTGAGCCCACAGGAACAGGCCAACCTGAAATGGATGGCTATTGCCAACACTACGCCTAATCCTACGTATGCGGATGAACAATATGGCTCCGGTGCCACACCGCGCCTGCCGGATTATATTGCACCCGTAGGCGCCATGGAAGGCGATCCTGGAACTGATCCATCTACATATTTTGTAAATCCAAACTATAAGGTGGCAAGTGACGTGGATGGTTTTCACCGCATTGTTAAAGCCAATAAATCAGGTACAGACTGGTTTCATGAAATATTCAAACCGGCGCCTATCACCAGTCATAATATTTCAGTAGCAGGTGGCGGAGATATGGGAAGCTATTTCTTCTCTTTCTACTATTTTAACCAGGAGGGTACATTAAAGAACACTTATAACAAACGTTATGCTGTAAGATCCAATAGCAGCTATAATGTTACTGATCACATACGAGTGGGAGAAAATATTGAATATTCTATTATCAACAATCCGCAGATTGGTGCACTTACCGAAGGTAGTGGTATTGGTATGGCTTTCCGTGAAATGCCTATTATCCCTGTGTACGATATCAAAGGCAATTATGCCGGTAGCTTCGGTAAGGGCTTGGGTAACGCGCGTAACCCGATAGCTATCCAGGATCGTTTCGGTACCACCAAAACATTAGCCAGCCGCTTATTGGGTAATGTTTATGCAGAGGGTGATATCTTCAACCACATTACTCTCCGTACCAGTTTCGGTGGTGAAATTTATTCTTTCAATAATCACAGTTTTACACTTCCTGAATATGAGAATGCAGAAAATAATAAAGTAAACTCATATACAGAAAATGCCGGAAGCGGTTATGACTGGACCTGGACGAATACCCTGAGTTATCATCAGAACTTTAATCAGGTACATGACGTGAAAGTATTGGTGGGTACGGAAGCATTTAATAATCAGGGACGTATTGTAGGTGGAACTTCTCTGAACTATTTTACATTTGATCCTAACTTTACCAACCTGAGCACGGGTACCGGTACACCTACCAACTATAGCAACAGCTTCACAGATGGCCTGTTTTCGCTGTTTGCAAGGGTGGATTATACCTTTAAAGACCGCTACCTCATTGGTGCACTGATCCGCCGGGATGGTTCTTCCCGTTTCGGTGCAAATAACAGATATGGTAACTTCCCGGCGATAAGTGGAGCATGGCGTATTTCCCAGGAAGAGTTCATGAAACATGTCAGCTGGATCTCGGATCTTAAGATCAGAGGAGGCTACGGTATCATGGGTAATCAGATCAATGTGGATCCGGGTAACGCTTTTACCGCTTACGGATTTGAAAGAGGAAATTCATTTTATGACCTGAAAGGAGCTGGAAATATTATCCAGCAAGGATTCTACCGTAGTAGAATCGGTAACCCCGATGCAAAATGGGAAAGTAACATAAACACCAATATTGGTATTGATGCAACATTGTTCAAAGGCGCGCTGGAAATAACAGCAGACTACTATCGCAAAGATGTAAAAGATTTGCTCTATAATCCTGAATTACCAGGTGTTTATGGAATAGCTGCTTCTCCCTCTGTAAATATCGCACAAATGAAAAATAAGGGATTTGATTTCTCCGCTACAGCAAAATTAAATCTTTCCAAAGACCTTAAACTGGACCTGAATGGTAACTTAACCACCTACCATAATGAGATCATAAAGATATCAGATGCAGCGCCTTATTTTGATCAGGAGCAGCGCCGGTTTAATGGTACTTTCATTATCCGAAATGCCGTTGGCCATTCTATCAGTGAATTCTATGGTTATAAGGTAGACGGATTTTGGAACAGCCAGTCTGAAATAAATGACGCTAATACAGCTGCCCAAAAACAATTTAATGATAATTCCATTGTGTATCAGACAGATACAAAACCAGGCCGTTTCCGATATGCAGACGTTAACGGCGATGGCAGGATCACGGAAGCAGATCGAACCTACCTGGGTAATCCAAATCCTAAATTTTCCTATGGTCTGAATATAGGACTTACCTATAAAAACTGGGATTTCAGCTTATTCCTGTACGGTGTGCAGGGAAACAAGATCTGGAATCAGGTAAAATGGTGGACGGACTTCTATCCTTCTTTTGAAGGGGCGAAGAGTAAAACAGCCCTGTATGATTCCTGGCTGCCAACCCGCCAGAACGCGAAGGCGCCTATTCAGGAAACTTCACCGTCTTTTAGTACTTCCAATGTGCCTAACTCATATTTTGTTGAAAGCGGTTCTTACTTGCGCGCAAAAAATATCCTGCTGGGTTATACTATACCAGGCGCTGTATTAAGAAGAGCCGGCATAACAAAGTTCAGGATATATGCACAGGCTGCAAACCTGTTTACAATTACGAAATACTCCGGTATTGATCCTGAAGTTACCGGTGGTACCAGCAATTTTGGTGTGGATGAAGGAGCCTATCCTAATCAGCGTCAATACCTGCTTGGTGTGAATGTTACCTTCTGATAATTTTTTTCTGAAAAGCAAAATTGAGAAAAATGAAAACATTACGATATTTAAGTGTCATGCTTGCCCTGGTAACAGTAGGAATAAGTGCTTGTAAAAAGAGCTTCCTGGAAAGGGCACCTATCGGATCACTCAGTGATGAAATAGTGGCTAATAAAGACGGTATAAATTATTTGCTGGTGGGTGCATATGCAGCCCTTGATGGACAGCAAACAGCCCAGGCGGCCCTTGGTGGTGGCGGCCCATGGGAAGCCTCTCCTACCAACTGGATCTATGGCAGCGTTGCTGGTGGCGATTCGCATAAAGGTAGCTTCAGCGGTGACCAGCCAGGTATTGATCCTATCGCGAAATTTACAGTTGATGCTAGTAACGGTTTTTTTAACACCAAATGGAGAGCTGTCTATGAAGGGGTTACCCGTACCAATACCGTCCTGGAAAAATTGCGGAAGGCAACAGACATGACCGCCGCTGAAAAAACACAAGTAGAAGCAGAAGCTCGTTTCCTGCGCGGTCACTACTATTTTGAGCTGAAAAAAATGTTCAATAAAGTACCTTATATCTCCGACACAACGCTAAATCTTCGTGTCAAAAATGATAAAGATATCTGGCCATTTATTGAAGCTGATTTAAAATTTTCGGCAGATAACCTGCCCGCCACTCAAAGCGATGTGGCACGCGCTAATAAGTGGGCTGCACAGATCTACCTGGCCAAAGCCTACCTCTATCAGAAAAAATATACCGAAGCAATGCCATTATTTGATCAAGCCATTGCTTCAGGGGTTACTTCCAACGGTATTAAATACAAATTGACCGATGCGTTTGAGGATAACTTTGATGCTGCCAGGAAGAATAATTCCGAGTCAGTATTTGCCATTCAGATGGACGCCAACGATGGTACCAACACCATTGCCAATGCTAATCAGGGAGAAATGTTGAACTTTCCGTACAACAGCCCTTTTGGATGCTGCGGATTTTATCAGCCTACACAGGATCTGGTAAATTCTTACCGTACAGATCCCACTACCGGCTTGCCTAACCTGGACACTTATAATACAACCCCGGTGAAAAATGACCAGGGAATTTTATCTTCTACTCCTTTTACACCCGAAACAGGCTCGCTAGACCCTCGTCTGGACTGGACCGTTGGCCGCCGTGGGCTTCCTTATCACGACTGGGGAAATCACCCGGGCGCAAGCTGGATAAGAGATCAGGCTTATGCAGGTCCTTATGCTCCTAAGAAAATGGTGTACTGGCAGTTTAACCAGGATAAATACAAGGACGCACACTCCTGGGCACCGGGATCAGCTATTAACGTACTGTTGATCCGTTTTGCCGATGTAATACTGATGGATGCTGAATGTCATGCCCAAAACGGCGATCTGCCAGGGGCTACGGCATTGGTAAACCAGATCCGGGATAGAATTATCAACCATCCTGAAAACTGGTTGCACAAATATCTGGATGATGCAAAACCTTTACTTGGCTTTGATCCTGCTAAAATGGCCGCCAATTATAAAATCGGTAGATATACCGCCACTTTTGCCAGTAAAGATTTCGCCTTGAAAGCGATCTATTTTGAACGCAAATTGGAATTGGCTACAGAAGGTCACCGCTTTTTCGACCTGGTACGCTGGGGCATTGCTGATACGGCACTGAATGCCTTCATTACCTATGAATCAGGTATCACGAACGACTTGAAAGGCGGACATTTTACAAAAGGGAAGAATGAGTATTTCCCTATCCCGCAACGTCAGATTGACCTGACCATTGTAGGTGGACAAAGAGTATTGGACCAGAACCCAAACTATTAATAAGCAGCTTGAGCTTTTCATAAAAACGAATGCAGCGGATCATTTCGCTGCATTCGTTTTTTGCGCGGACATTTTTAGTACTTTACAATGCCCGTTAAAATTATTTTCCTGATGACCGATCAACCAAGAATGAAACGATATTGTCTGGCATTGTTATTTACAATCACTTCCTGCATCATTATCAACAGCAGTTGCCATACACCCACTAAAGAAGAAGCCGGAAAAGCACTGGCAGACAAATATTGTTCCGGCTGTCATTTATCTGTGTCACCAGCTTTGCTCGACAAAGATACCTGGGCAAACCACGTATTGCCTGCTATGGCGCCCAAATTAGGCATCAAAGTGTGGAGCGGAAGCAAATACTACCCACCAATGCCGGGCGATAAACCGGCCCTTATTTCCATTAAAGAATGGACAGAGCTGGTAGACTACTATCAACGTACCGCTCCGGAAAAACTAACACCAGCCAAACCTCCTGTTCCTTTACAGCATGATTGGGCTGTTTTTTCACTGAAATTACCAGCGCTGAAAGACAGCCATTTGGTGGCGGCTACTACCATGGTGTCGTTTCTTCCCACTGGTGGCCTGCTGACAAGCGATGCAGATAATACCCTGACAAAATGGGATACGGCATTGACGGCAGTAAATACACGAAAACTACCATCTCCCGCTACAGACGTACTATACACAAAAGACTCTGCCGGCAGAACGCAGACAACCCAGACAGAAATAGGAAACCTGCGTGCATTGGATGTGCCTGCTGGAATTATTACCAGTATTAATCCCGATGATCCGCAACGAAAACAGGCCGACATCATGCCATTCCTGAAACGTCCGGTACAAACTTTATCTGCAGATTTTGACAAAGACGGGCTGGAAGATTTGCTGGTATGTGCATTTGGGCATAATCAGGGTGGTTTATACTGGCTGAAACAATTACCAGACCATCATTGGAAACAGTTGCCTATATGGGAGGTGCCGGGTGCCATTCATGCGGAAACCGGTGACTTTAACCATGACGGCTATACGGACATTATGGTTTTATTTGCTGCCGGTGACGAAGGCATCTGGTTATTTGAAAATGACAAAAAAGGCGGCTTTATATCAAAGAATCTCCTGAGATTTCCGCCACTCAACGGTTCTACCAGTTTTCAACTGATGGATTTTAATGGAGATGGACAACTTGATATACTATATACCTGTGGAGATAACATGGATTTTTCTATGGTGCTTAAACCTTACCACGGTTTATACGTCTATGTAAATGAAGGAAATAATAAATACAGGCTAGCATGGAACTATCCGGTCAATGGATGTACTAAAGCTGTAGCAGGAGATTTTAATCAGGATGGTAAACCAGATATCGCTGCCATTGCCTTTTTCGCGGATTTTCAACATAATCCATCGGAGAAATTTATTTTTTTTGAAGGAGGCAAAACACCACTTACATTTACACCACATGCACCGCCCATTGAAAAAGAAGGCCGGTGGATTTGTATGGATGTAAAGGATTATGATCACGATGGTGACCTTGATATAGTACTAGGAAACTATGCGAGGGGATTCATCATACTTGATCATTATAAGCCGGACTGGAAAGAATATCAGCCCTTTATAGTATTACAGAATAATTCGAAGCATTAATTGCAACGTAAAAATGGTTTGTTTATTTGGAATGAAAGCAGAAATATGTATCTTACGGCCGTATTTTATTGCTACATACAATATTGCTTATTGAGATCAGAGGCTAGGGAATAATATTCATATGTTTTTTAGTTAATAATGTACAATCGTTCTTGATCAGCGTTTTCCCACATACACCTTATTGCACTGTGCCTGCCGTCAAAGGCCCGGTGATATGAAGAAATCCTGATGCATAATCAGGTTTTAGAATGGCGGAAGGAGAGGCAGTAATGCCTCTCTTTTATTTATATACCCATCGCTCAACCGCTCAGGTAAACGGTTTAATATTCTTTTTTTGCCACCTATCATAAAAAAGCAGGCGAATTCTGAAAATCCCATTATTAGGGGTTAATTTTAGTGGGAAATCAGCATTATTATTTTAAACAGGATATATCAGTGGCTGAATATGTATACGATCAGGATAAAGTGAGCACGCTGCTTAGTACGATCATTAAGAACAAGGGTAACGAGAAAGCAAATATCTGGCTGCAGCAACGCTTGCAATTGCAGCAACAATCCGGTGGCATCCCCCAGTTCAATCAAACTTTTACAGCTATTCCACGCTTCACAGGTAAAGAAATCATTACACTTTCACCGTTGGAAAATGAACAGTTGCAACAGCTGTTGCCTTCATTCTTCGTAGAGGGGTGGACGTTAGATCGCCTTGCGCGTGTCTGGTGGCTCCTTCAGCTACCGGTAACGGATAAGCTGGTTTACATGGATACCCTGGAAAAACTGTTTAATGCTGCTGAAATGAATGAGCTGGCCGCTTTATACAGTGCACTGCCGCTGCTCCCATGGCCGGAAGAGTGGATTGCCCGCACCTCCGAAGGGATCAGGTCTAATATAGGTATTGTACAGGAAGCTATCATGCTTCGTAATCCCTATCCCGCAAAATATCTTCCGGAACCCGCCTGGAACCAGCTGGTTATGAAGGCGATCTTCACCGATAAACCATTACACCTCATTATAGGCCTGGATGAACGGTCTAACCTCCCATTGGTAAACATCCTCGTGGATTTTGCCCACGAACGCTGGGCCGCCGGCAGAACAGTGGATCCCATGCAGTGGCGCTTACTGGTAAATTTTGTGAATGAAGATAATCTGGGAGATGTTACCCGCATCTGGCATTCTCTGAATAGTACTGAAAAAGAAGCTGCTGCACTGGTATGTGCACAAAGTAACTACGCTCCTGCAAAGGAATTGCTGGCACAATCTCCCGCATTGCAGGCGGAAATTGAGGATGGTAGCCTTACCTGGAATACATTGGCGCAAAAAATATTAAAATAAAATAATAAAATTGATTTGATATGTGCGGAATTCATGATTTAACAGAAAAAGATCTTCAACCCCTCACTTATACACCTGCTTTCCTCGATAAAATAAAAGGCATGCGTTTTTTTGATCCGCATGTGCATATGACTGCCCGTACTACCGATGATTACCAGGCAATGGCCGATGCCGGTGTAGTGGCTATTATTGAACCTGCATTCTGGTTAGGACAACCAAGAACCGGGGTAGATACCTTCCGCGATTATTTCAGCAGCCTGCTGGGATGGGAGCGTTTCCGCGCTTCCCAGTTTGGCATTAAACACTATTGCACCATTGGACTCAACTCCAAAGAAGCCAATAATGAAAAGCTGGCGGAAGCTGTGATGGAAATACTTCCGCAGTTCATTTACAAGGAAGGCGTAGTGGGTGTAGGCGAAATAGGCTTTGATGATCAGACGCCCCTGGAAGAAAAATATTATCGTGCTCAGCTGGAACTGGCCAAGGAAGCGGGTTTACCGGTACAAATCCATACACCTCACCGCGATAAGAAAAAAGGAACCCAGCGCAGTATGGATATTGCACTGGAGCATGGACTCGAGCCTCACATGATCATTGTAGATCATAATAACGAGGAAACAGTGAAAGAAGTACTCGATCGTGGCTTCTGGGCTGCATTTACGATCTATCCATTCACTAAAATGGGGAATGAACGCATGGTAGCGGTGGTTAAGCAGTACGGAAGTGAACGTATCATGGTCAACTCCGCTGCAGACTGGGGTATCAGCGATCCGCTGGCTGTTCCTAAAACCGCTGCCTTAATGCACGAAAGTGGTATTGACTTGAATGATATTCATTTGGTAACTTACACCAATGCTGTAAAAGCCTTTGCTCAGAGCGGCCAGATTAATGAAGCAGATTTTGAAATTGCAGGAAATATTGATCAAAGTGAGAAATTCAACGGAAGCTCTGTATTACGTGGAGGACAGCAACCTCGAATTAACAAAAACACGACCATCATCCGGTAAAGGCCTGACAGATTCGTCTCTGCTGGCAATGAACCATGAAAAC
The DNA here is from genome assembly GCF_056399985.1 of Chitinophaga sp. 01L420. Lineage (NCBI taxonomy): Bacteria > Pseudomonadati > Bacteroidota > Chitinophagia > Chitinophagales > Chitinophagaceae > Chitinophaga > Chitinophaga sp. 01L420. The sequence continues at coordinate 219,740 of NZ_JBFTSK010000005.1, read as the reverse complement.
CTAATTATACGGTGAGTTATATTGCTAGCAAATTGATAGGATACCTGCGCCTGATGCGACCAGCCAATATCGTCACTGCAATTGCAGATATATTGGCGGGCGTAGCTATATCCGGCTATTTCATAAATGTTTCGTTCGACACGCTCACTCTGGATTTTACACTGCCCGTAGTTTGTCTTTGCTTGGCCACCATTGGCCTGTACGGCGGTGGCGTAGTATTCAATGATGTATTTGATGCAACACTGGATAGTACCGAACGCCCGGAAAGACCGATTCCAAGCGGTGTGATATCCAAAACCCAGGCCATCATACTCGGTAGTTACTTACTCCTGGTAGGTATACTGGCCGCTTTTTCAGTAGGACGCCTCACCGGTTATTCCGGCTGGTTGGCCATAGGTGTGGCGGCGAGCGCCCTCATATATAACAAATGGGGGAAACATCATCATTTTTTAGGCCCGTTTAACATGGGTCTGTGTCGCGGACTTAATCTGCTGCTGGGCATCAGCATCGTTCCCGATGCACTGCAAGCCTACTGGTGGATGGGCTTTATTCCCATTCTGTACATTGCAGCTGTTACCAATATCAGCAGAGGAGAAGTACATGGAGGCAGCGTAAAAAGCCTACGCCTCACTGCTGTTGGCTATGCTGTAGTATACATTACTATGGGATTGCTCGCCTTCCTCCATCATCGCATCTGGACTGCCCTGCCTTTCATTCTGCTCTTTGCAATAATGATCAATGTACCATTGTTCAAAGCAATGAAAGATCCTTCCGGCCCTAATATAGGAAAAGCCGTAAAAGGAGGCATCATTGCACTCATTGCCATGAATGCCGCATGGATTGCCGCTTTTGCTACTTTACCATTTGCATTGATTGTACTATTATTCCTGCCGGTATCACTGGTGCTGGGGAAACTTTTCGCAGTAACATGAAACAGCTTTTAGCCATTAGCTTTTAGCTTTTAGTCATTAGCGTATAGCTGTTAGTACCGCTGATTTGAAACGCTAAAAGCTAATGGTTTAAAGCTAATGGTTAAACGCTAATGACTAAAAGCTAAAAGCTAATGGCTAAAAGCTATTCCACTATTCCTCTTTTTATCGCTTCTCTTACTAAGCCGGCTGTATTTTTTACGGCCAGTTTCTGTGTCAGGTTAAGCCGATGCGTTTCTACGGTACGTAAACTAATAAACAACAGGTTGGCAATCTCCTGGTTGGAATGTTCTTCCGCAATCAGTTTTAAAATTTCCTTTTCCCTGCGGGTAAGCGGAATGTCGTACCCCAACCGCTTTTGACCAGTAATCATTTCCTGCAGCAATTGATGCTGGATAAGGTCGTCCAGAAATTGTTCCCCTGCATTCACTTTCTCAATAGCGTTAACTAGTTTGTCCGGATCGGTATTTTTTAGCAAATAGCCGGTAGCACCATTGCGCATCATCTGCCGGATATAGTGCGAATCCATAAAAGTACTCAGTGCAATAATTTTAATCGCCGGATGCGTTTTTCTTACCTGCCTGCATAATTCCATGCCATCTAATTCCGGCATCTGGATATCCAGCAGCAACACATCCGGTTGTGCGGCAGGTAATGCAGCCATCAGCGCACCAGGCATATTACTTTCATATACTACTGAAATATGGGAATACGGTGCCAGCATGGCTTTTAGTCCGCTGATAACCAACAGGTGGTCATCTGTAATAGCGATTTTGATTTGCATATCATCTGGTATTAAAACGAAGGCTCCATTTCCATCAACTGCATAATGGCAATGTTAAATTCTATATACACGGTAGTGCCGCAACCTGGTGTAGCAGTCAGGGTGAGGTGTCCGTTTAATGACTTGATCCTTGTATGCAGATTTTTTAATCCCATACCATTCGTACTTTTTCCTATATTTTCAAAGCCAACGCCATTGTCTTCTATTGTAATGCTGAGCAGTTGATCATGCTGTGTGATCTGCACCAAGGCTTCCGTGGCATGTGCGTGTTTGATAATATTGTTGATCAGTTCCTGCACAATCCGGTAAACAGAAAGTTCAAAATTTCCCTTGAACCGTTGCATATTACCGGATGTATAGCAACTGATCTGTAACTGACGGGAGTGACTTACGTTGTTGCAGAAAAATTCCAGTGCTCCCGCAAGCCCCATACGCGCCAGTATTTCCGGCATCAGGTTATGGACAGTTTTACGYACTTCTCCAATCGCATCATCCAGCATCCCGAGTGCATGGTTAAATCCTTTGTCCTGCTGTAGATAAGTACGTTCATATTTGAGTGCGCAGAAATGCATCTTCACCGCCGATAATAAACCGCCTATCCCATCGTGTAGATCTTTCGATAGCCGGGTACGTTCCTTTTCTTCGCCGTGCATCATGGCTTCCAGTACCTGCACCGTTTTTTCTATTTCCATCGTCTGTAATTGTTGCTGCTGCAAATGATGTCGGTGTTGTAACTTCTGCCATATCAATAAGGCTACCACGAGTAATAGGAGCCCTCCTGAAAGGAAAACACCGATCCAGGTATTCTTTTGTTGCAGGAGCAGATCTTTTTGTGCCAGCTGCCATTTTTTTACCGCCAGGTCACGATCTTTCTTTTCTCTCTGGTACTGCATTTCCAGCTGTTGCACATTACTGCGCATCACATTTCCTGCCAGTGAATCGTTGAGCGCTTTATAAGATTTGCGCATCCGCAATATACTGTCGGGCGATTGTGCCGATAAAGACTGCCTGCTACATAAGGCAATACAACAAACAAATAATAATATTCTCAACATCTCTGATACACTTTGACAACCATGGGGTTGCATTGTTAATAATCCAATGTTTATTGGTTAGCATAATAAATAATCCCGGCAGGTGACCGAATAGCAATCCCTGTCAGCGTGGTGCGCGACAAATATTCAGCATGCAACAAAAGATGTGAATAACAACCAATGTTACAGGGGTTTACAACATGGGAGTACCATGTTCCGGTTTTGGGTCAAACAATTTAATTTTTGGGCTGTAGAACTGACAATTATTCTACAGTGGCATAAAGGTCATTAATTCTGTTTTAATACGCAATAGGGTATGGCTGAACGGCTACAGGTACCATGAATGATATAGGGGGGTAGCGCTGAAACCCTTTGTAGTAAAGCGTTTTTCGACTAATGGTTTATGCCAGTAGAACTACGCAATTTGTAAAATGACGGTTTGTACTGTTGGCTATCGGGCTAAAAACTGATTTCTTTGCATACCGATAAAAGATTCTACCGGCTAACCCCAAGGAATAGGCTCCGTTCCCGGAGCCTTATTCTTTATGAAAAATCGCATTTTTCTATGTACTTTTAAAAGCTATAGTTTTTTAAAGTCAGACGATGCGGAATAAGCCATGGAATATATTCAACAAAATTTCAATGTAAACTTTTCTTACGGAGTTTTCTTTAGCAGTAATTTATTTGATCCTGCCAATGCATGTTTAGCTTCTTTTCTGGAATCCAAAGCAGAAGAAGCGTATGTTAAAAAGTTACTCGTAATATTAGACGGAGGTGTAGCGGCACACCACCCACAGCTCACACAGCAAATCAACACTTATTTCCAACAGGTGCGCGGCTTTCAGCTGGCCCCGGAAATTGTTACCATCACCGGTGGAGAAAGCGTAAAGAATGATCTGCCATTGCTTTTCAGCCTGGTAGATGCCATTGATAAATATGGCATTGACCGTCACTCTTATGTGATCGGCATCGGTGGAGGTTCTCTGTTGGACCTGGTAGGATTTGCGGCGGCGATTTCCCATCGCGGGGTAAAGCATATCCGCATACCTACTACCGTATTATCACAGAATGATTCGGGTGTAGGCGTAAAAAACGGCGTAAACTATAAGGGGAAGAAAAATTTCCTGGGTTCCTTTGCGCCGCCGGCTGCGGTGTTTAATGACCCTGTATTTTTAACCACGCTGGACTCCCGCGACTGGCGCTCCGGTATGGTGGAAGCGGTGAAAGTGGCCCTCATAAAAGATGCGGCTTTCTTTAACCGGATAGAGGCAAATGCAGTGGCGATGACCGCCGGTGATATGCCTGCTATGCAGGAACTGATTTACCGTTGCGCCGAACTCCACGTACAACATATAGGTGGCGCCGGTGATCCGTTTGAAAGCGGCTCGTCCCGTCCATTGGACTTCGGGCACTGGAGTGCGCATAAACTGGAGCAACTCACCAACTTCGAATTACGTCATGGGGAAGCAGTATCTATCGGTATCGCGGTAGACAGCGTATATTCGTTCCTGTTAGGCTGGCTGCCGGAATCAGACATGCAACGCATTCTCGCAGTATTAAAAAATATGAAATTGCCCATCTGGCATCCATTGCTGGAAAAGCAGGATGGCAAACCGTCTCCGGTTGTAGTGGGCCTGGAAGAATTCCGTGAACACCTCGGAGGACGCTTAACAATTTCCCTGTTGCGTACTGTCGGTAAAGGAGAAGAAGTACACGAAATGGATCTGGAGCTGCTATACAAAGCAGTGGATATCTGTAAAAATAATCAATAATGAAAACAGCAGCCGGGCATCTTACCTACTGCACAAATATTCATCCCGGCGAAAACTGGGGTGATCATTTTGCGCAGCTGAAAAAATTTATACCTGCTATCAAACAACAGGTATCTCCTGATCAGCCTTTCGGCATAGGCCTGCGCCTGGCCAATACCGCCAGCCTGGAACTGAGTAAGGAAGGGCAATTGAGGGAATTTCAGCAATGGCTGAAGGCAGAAGATTGTTATGTGTTTACCATGAATGGTTTTCCGTACGGCGGCTTTCACAATGTAGTGGTGAAAGACCAAGTACATGCACCCGACTGGACCAGCGCCGATCGGGTAGCCTATACCATTCGCCTGTTTCGCATACTGGCTGCTTTATTACCTGCCGGTATGGAAGGCGGTATTTCTACCAACCCCCTTACCTATAAATTCTGGTGCAACCGTTGTGAAGAGGAGAAAAACTCCTTTACAGAAAGCGCCACGTTAAATATGCTGTTGGTACTGGAGCAACTGGTGCGTATTCACCGTAGTGGCGGACCTTTGATGCATCTGGATGTAGAACCGGAGCCAGATGGACTGATGGAAAATACCAGCGAATATATCAGCTGGTATTTCGAGGAATTATTGCCGGCAGGTATTCCGTTTATTAAAGAGAAATTTAATGTAGAAGATCAGGAGGCAGCAGATATCATCAAATCGCATATTCAATTGTGCTATGATGTTTGTCATTTTGCACTGGTATATGAACCACCACATCGTGTGCTGGAGCGCCTGCAACACCATGGCCTGAAAGTAGGTAAGCTACAGATCAGTGCTGCACTGAAAGCCGGCATGCCAACGGATACGGCTGCACGAAAAGAAGTGACCAATGCTTTTCGTAAATTTAATGAGCCGGTATATTTGCACCAGGTAATTGCCAGGAAAAATGATGGCACCTTTATTCATTATCCTGATCTGCCGGAAGCCTTGGCTGATGAGGATAATCCGGCCGTAACAGAATGGCGCTCCCATTTTCATGTACCGGTATTTCTTGACAAGTTCGGAGTATTGCAATCTACCCAGGAAGATATTAAACAGGTGTTGGCGTTACAAAAACAACAACCTTTTACATCGCACCTGGAAGTAGAAACATACACCTGGGATGTGCTACCACCTGAATTAAAACAGGAGATGTCGCTATCTGTTTCCCGGGAACTAAACTGGATTAAAGAGCAGCTTTTAGCCGTTAGCTTTTAGCTTTTAGCGAAATGCAGCGAAGACAACATTATAGATCATCAACTTCGCTGCATTTCGCTAAAAGCTAACGGCTAAAAGCCAAGGCAACCGCCTCTTGGAATTGTCCATCGGGAATGATAGCTTTATGCCGGAATTGTAACAGCGATTGAATCTATGAGAAAGACAGTAGTAATTGATGTAGTGGGGCTCTCCGCTTCTCTGTTGGAGCACCTGCCTTTTATAAAGGCTTATACGCAGCAGCACCACCTGGCTACGGTGAAACCCATGTTACCGGCACTCACCACGTCGGTGCAAAGTACGTATCTTACCGGCCAATGGCCCAGTGAGCATGGAATTGTAGGCAATGGCTGGTACGACAGAACAGATGCGGAAGTAAAGTTCTGGAAACAATCCAACAAACTGGTAGACGCACCTAAGATCTGGGACCGCGCCAGGAAGCTGGATCCTTACTTTACCTGTTCGCAAATGTGCTGGTGGTATAATATGTATGCCAATGTGGATTACTCTCTCACTCCACGTCCCAACTATCTTTCTGATGGCCGTAAAGTACCGGACTGTTATACTTCTCCGGCTACCCTAAGGGATTACCTGACGGAGCAACTGGGCAAGTTCCCCCTGTTTAATTACTGGGGCCCAACAGCCAGCATTAAATCCAGCCAGTGGATAGCTGATGCATCTATTCTCACTGATAAATTATATAATCCTACGCTTACCTTCATCTACCTGCCTCACCTGGATTACTGTCTACAGAAATTCGGACAGGATCCGGTGCGCAATGCAAAGGAATTAAGCGAAATAGATGCGGTAGTCAAACAGTTAATTACCTACTATCAGCAACAAAATTGTGATCCGATCGTATTGTCTGAATACGGAATCACGAATGTGAATAATCCTATCCACCTGAACAGGATTTTAAGACAGGAAGGCCTCCTGGCGCTGCGCGTAGAAAATGGACTGGAACTGCTGGATGCAGGCGCTTCCAAAGCTTTTGCAGTAGCGGATCACCAGATTGCTCATATCTATATCAACGATCCATCCTGTTACAAAAAAGTACGTACCATCCTGGAAAATGTGCCTGGAGTACAACTGGTGCTGGACAGGGAAGGTAAACGTCAGCATCAGCTGCACCACGCCCGTACCGGTGACCTGGTAGCCGTGGCAGATGCCAACAGCTGGTTTACTTATTACTACTGGATGGATGATGTCAAAGCACCTGACTTTGCGCGTCTCGTGGATATCTTCCGTAAACCAGGCTATGACCCGGTGGAGATGTTCATGGATCCTGCAGATCCGCTCATCAAACTGAAGGCTGCCGGCAAGCTCCTGAAAAAGAAGCTGGGCTTCCGTTACCTGATGAATGTGATACCGCTGGATGCTACCCTGATTAAAGGCTCCCACGGCCGTCTGGAGGAGAATCCTGACTACCACGCAGTGGTCATCAGCCCTAATCCTGTTTCCAAAACCCAATTGCAGGCAACTGACGTATATGAGGTGATATGGAATCAGCTGACAGGTAAATAATTTGTATGCATAAATATGGTGGTGCCCTGATAATCTTGCTGCTATTGGCTGCAAGGCTAATGGCGCAGGATAGTTTGTACCTAGAAAAATTTAACCGGGAACGCATACAAACTACTAAAACCGCCATGATCGTACTGGAAGGTTGGGCTGTCGCCAATATCGCTACAGGATTGATCGCCATGGGGCAAACCAGTGGGGAAGCCAAATACTTTTATCAGATGAATGCCATCTGGAATGTGGTGAACCTGAGTATCGCCACCGCCGGTTACCTCGGCAACCGCAAACTCAATCCCGGTGACTATAATATGCAGGGCAGCATTAAAGAACAAAACAAGATAGAAAAGATATACCTGGTAAACGGCGCACTGGACGTTGCCTACATCCTGGGCGGGCTCTATGCCCGGGAATACGGAAAAAATCAAAGCGGTAAAGAACAGCACCGCTGGAAAGGCTATGGTACTTCTATCATCCTGCAGGGCGGTTTCCTGCTGTTATATGATGCGGTGAACCTCACGATCCACCATCGCCATGGGAAAGCCCTCTATCAAAAGTTTGATGCCATGCAGGTGACCTTTGCACCGGGGCGTGTTGCTGCGAACTTAACCTTTTAGTATAGCCAAGGATGTTGACTTCTCCTGATTTTCAGGATTACGCTGATCATTAAAAAATCCCCTTCCTTCCTCTCATCAAAATTTCTATAATTCCGGGAATTAATTTTTTACATTCATGCAACCGATTGCTTTTTAGAACAACCAAGAATAAATATCTGTCGTTATGAAAAGAAGAGATTTTCTGAAAACCGGTAGCATGGCCGGTTTAGGAGCAGGACTCACCATTCTCAACTTTCCTGTTTTCGGGAAAAATGCACCCAGTAATAAACTGGTGCTGGGAGTAATGGGTGTCAACTCCAGGGGAAACTGGCTGGCACAATGTGCGGCTAAACTGCCTGGTGCTGAAATTGGCTATATATGCGACGTGGAAGACGGCGCTATTGCAAAGGGGCTCAAAGCCGTTGCAGGCGCGCAGGATAGGAAGCCCACCGTTATTAAAGACATCCGCAAATTACTGGAACGGAAAGATTTTGATGCGTTGATAGTAGCAGCACCAGACCATTGGCATGCACCGGCAGCCATAATGGCTACTGCCGCAGGTAAGCATGTATACGTGGAAAAGCCCTGTGCACACAATCCTGGCGAAGGAGAAATACTGTTAGCCGCTGCCAAAAAATACAACCGCCTCGTGCAAATGGGGAACCAGCGCCGTTCCTGGCCTAACCTCCAACAGGCAGTAAAGGAAGTAAAAGAGCAACAGGTACTAGGAAAAGTATATTATGGAAGGGGATGGTATGTAAATAGCCGGGAACCTATTGGTATCGGTAAAAAGATCCCGGTGCCTGCTACACTGGATTGGGACTTATGGCAGGGCCCTGCGCCACGCCGCGATTACCTGGATAATATTGTGCATTACAACTGGCATTGGCGCTGGAACTGGGGCACCTCTGAAACATGCAATAATGCCACCCATGAACTGGACTGTCTCCGTTGGTTTATGGACGTGGAATTCCCCACAAAAGTAACTTCTGCAGGGGGGCGTTACGCTTATCCGAAAGACGATTGGGAAACACCAGATACACAAACCCTCAACTTCGAATTTGAAGGCGGCAAAGCAATTGCCTGGGAAGGCCGCAGCTGCAGCCCTTTTAACCTGGAAGGCAGTGGCCGCGGATTTGCATTGTTCGGTGAAAACGGAAGTCTGTATAACTCAGGTGGCGACAGCTACAAACTCATCGACCCTAAAGGCAAAGTGATCAAAGAAGTAAAACAGGCAGCTAATCCTAATCAGAGTGTAACCAATACCGTTAGTCCTGCCGGTGAATTCTACGATGCTGTGCATATCAGTAATTTCCTGGAAAGCATTCGTGGGAATGCCTCGCTTAATTCCGAAATCAATATCGGTTACCGCAGCACCCTGCTCTGTTTGCTCGGTAATATTGCACAGCGTTCCGGCCGTATTCTTCATACCGATCCTACCAATGGTCATATCCTCAATGATAAAGAAGCCATGAAAATGTGGGAAAGAGAATATGAAAAAGGCTGGGCTCCCAAAGCATAAATAATGACGGAATTTTGAGTGTCGGTGATAAGAAAGCAAAAGTTGTTTTTGAAAAAATTACGATTCCTTTCAATTGTCGGATCTCAAAATTCCGTATCTTCACATATCTTCAAACCCTTTCTCCTATTACGTTTATAGACTAGCAATAAATATAATATCTTGTTATCTCCCATAACTTTTAGTTATCCGTATTATTTGTTCGTGGAATGATGTTAGCCTATTTTTGGTGTACCTGTAATTTTTTATAACCAACCACACCAACCACGAAGTTGCGCGTTCCCGGAGGGATGATTGAATGGAGTTTTTACAACAATCTCAATACCTGTCAGTATTACTGATAGGCTTAGTAGTAGGCTATTTATCTGGTTTATTGGGTAAAGGAGGCAGTGCCATCAGCACACCCGCCCTGCAGATATTTGCCGGCGTTAATCCTTTTTTTGCACTGGCATCGCCTTTACCGGCGTCTATTACCAGTACTTTGTCTGCTACGGCAGTGTACCGCAAAGAGAAGTTATTCAACAAGCGGGTGATCCTGCTGGGGGCTGCTTTTGGCGTCCCTGCCACGATTATTGGTTCCTGGCTCAGTAGTTATTTGCCCGGGAAATCACTGATGATCATGACTGCCTTGTTTATTATGGCTACCGGCCTTTCCCTGATGTATTCCTTTATGCGGGGTAAACCTGTTGGAGATGTACGGGTGGAAAGTGGAGATGTGCCAGCAGGTAAACTGATCATAGCCGCTTTATTCATCGGCTTTTTGTCGGGATTGCTGGCAAATGCAGGAGGTATCTTATTCAGCTCCTTCTTTATTAAAAAATTGAAAATGCCGATTAAGCAGGCACTTGCCTGTGCAGTAGTGTTGTCGGCTGTTTTATCGGTACCAGGTGCATTAACACACTGGTGGCTGGGTCATATAGACTGGAATATTGCTCTGCTGTTATCGCTCACTGCTTTTCCTGCTTCTTACCTGGGCGCCAAAACAGCTGTTAAAATGAAAACACCTGCCCTTGAAAAATTATTTGCACTCACCCTTATCGTATTCGGCGTATACGATATCTTCTTTACCATCTGGAAATAATCAGGCGTGTGCCTTCATCTTATGGATGGCTTCCTGCTCAAATGGTGGCAGGGAGCTCACGATGATCTCATAAGCATTATGCAGAAAAGTTTCCAGCTCTGGCTCCGGCAACATATCTTCCTGTTTCAACTGTACCCAGTGATACCGCGCCAGATGAGGTGCAGGCACAATGCCAGGTCTTGAAATCAACTGATGAAATTGCGTTTGACTGCATTTAAATGACACCCGGTGCGGTGGCTCCAGAGAAATCATGCAGAATAATTTTTCGCCTACATAAAAGCGCAGCTCATTGTCCCACTTTTTTTCAGTGATGACCGCCGGGAGTGACCGGCATAAATCGAGGGTGTGATCAAACATAACAGCAGGTTTTAAAGAATATTATATAACGCCGTTTTTTAGAACGACAAGTTTGCCGAATAGTTTACATGCACAGACTAACATATTAAAATATGAAGTATGTGTGGTTTAGGTAAATCTAAGCTGTAAATAGTGAATGAAACTGCCATATAAAAATAGGAAATAAAACGCAATACTGAATGTTAAAAAGTATCAGTTTGCAGGCAAGAGAATAGTGTCACCCTCAATCAGTGCGCCTTTTACCGGAATACTGATTTTTTTCTTAATCAAAATTTAATCAGTATCTGAAGAGCGTAAAGCAAAAGGCATAAAGCAAAAAGCCATTGAAGTGGATACTGTACCCGCTTCAATGGCTTTTTGCTTTATGCCTTTTGCTTTATGCTTAATGTTGTGCTGCCGCCCAGCGGGCCATCTTTTGTTCCAGCACAGAAAGTGGTACACAACCATCTTTCAGCAACTCATCATGAAAAGAAGATAAGTTGAATTTACCACCTAATTCGCTGGCATACTTATTCCGCAGGCCACGGATCTTCAGCTCACCAATTTTATAGGAAAGCGCCTGCGCCGGAATAGCCATATAGCGCTCTATTTCAGCGGTGGCTTCCTGTTCAGATAACGGTTCGTTGTCCATCATATATTTGATGGCCTGCTCGCGGGTCCAGCCCTTGGCATGTAAACCAACATCCACGACTAAACGGATAGCGCGGTGTATTTCATCGGTTAATCGGCCAAAGTACATATATGGATCAGTATACAGGCCCAGCTCTTTTCCTAAACTTTCGCAATACAGGGCATATCCTTCACCATAGGCGCCAACCCACGAGAAACGGCGGAACTTAGGCAGGGAATCATTTTCCTGCTGCAGGGAGATCTGGAAATGGTGACCAGGAATGGCTTCATGCAAAAAGAGACATTCCATGCCGGTGTAGGAAAAGGTAGCCGCATCCAGGATGGGTACGTAAAATACACCGGGACGGGTGCCATCTGCACTACCCTGCATATATTCTGCAGAAGCAGAGGCAGCCCGGTAGGCTTCCGTTTGACGGATTTCGAATTTTGTTTTAGGGAGATGACCGTACATCTTTTTAACGCCAGGCATGATCTTGTTTTCAATTGCTTTGAAAGAATCCAGGATCGCAGCAGGGGTTTTGAAGATGCGCAGCTTTTTGTCGGAACGCACAGATGCAAAGAAAGCTGGCAGATCACCCTTGAACCCGGTGCTGTTTTTTACGGTTTCCATTTCGCCACGGATACGGGCGACCTCTTTTTCACCCAGGGCATAAATTTCCTCAGGCTTCATATTGGTAGTAGTCCAGCTTTTTATGAGAAACGCATAGTATGGCACACCATCCGGAATTGCTTCAATGCCACTGCTGGTACGGGCTTTAGGTAGATACTCCTGTTGCATGAAATCACGCAGTTTAGCGTAAGATGGCAGGATGTATTTTTCAACGGCAGCGGCGTAATCAGTACGCAGACCCGCTTTTACAGCAGCGCCCAGTGAATCCGGAATAGTTTTTATCGGGGCATAGTATACATTGTTGGCAGTATCTTTCTTTGCCAGGTCAGCTACCTGGGGAATTACCTTCACCACCAGGCTTTTAGGCAATACGTACCCGGTGGCAATGCCCTGGCGCATATTGGCAATAGCGGTATCTGTCCATATGGCAAATTGTTCCATACGGTGCATGAAGTTGTGATAGTCCTTTTCCGTTTTAAAAGGCTGGGCCGAAGATCCGGAGCCCAGTTGCGCCAGGGTGAGCGGCAAACAGGTAAACTGTTGTACCGGCATCAGGTGATCATGAAAGCGCAGTCCTTCCCGGTTAATGTTGAACTCCCGTTGCAACATGTCGTAGGTAATGCGGTCATTGCCGGAAAGTGCAGCAGTGTCAATGGCTTTGATGGCTTGCTGGTAGCTGGCATAGAAGGAATCTGCTTTTGCACGGAATCCTTCGCTGATGTCTATAGGCAGCTGATCATTGTACTGATTTTCCCCGTTTTGCGTGGCCTGCAAAGGATTGAGGGCCATGTTTTCGTCATAGTAACGGGCGGCCAGCTGGTGCAGGGAGTCCTGCACAGCCGAAGCATTACTGTGGCTGCTTTGTTGCTGACATGCCCCCGCAAGCAGGGTTCCCAGCAGGAACAGGTAGCCTTTTTGTTGTAACATATTCATGATGATGGGTTGTGAATAAGGAGTAATTTACCGTTTTCTCTAAAGAAAAAAAGCATTCCGAAGAATCGGAATGCTTATTTAGAACAGTGAACAATGAAAAAAAAGATAAAAAATATTATTTAAGAATTTTTATTCGAATACTCTTGAAAGAAACCTCATTACCATGATCCTGTAAAAGGATATGCCCTTCGGGCCACAAGCCAAAATTCTTCCAGTCTTTATACTTGCTGATCGCCACCAGATCTTTGAAGGCTTGGGAGCCCCGCTCATATTCCAGCACCTTAAACCCGTTTAACCAATGTTCTACGTGATTATTTGGATACACAATAATACGACCTTTGTTCCATTCTCCAATAGGGTTGATGGCACGTTTTTCCTGTTTTCTTGTCATGAGGTCGTAAAGACTTGCTAACGTGCGGTTTCCGTCGCGTCCTAATTTTGCATCCGGGTGCTTTTCGTCATCCAGTACCTGGTACTCCAGCCCGATGGCCGACTTACCCCCTGTTTCATAGGTTTCGCTTACAAAGTATTTTACCCCACTGTTCGCACCTGGCGTGAGTTTGAAGGTGAATTCCAGCTCGAAAGCGCCGTATTGTTTATCTGTGATAATGTCTCCGCCGCTGCCTTCTTCATCTCCTGTAGAATGGCCAATGGTTAATATTCCATTCTCCATATGCCAGCCTTTGGTAGGGAAATCCTTTTTGTAAACGCCCCTCCAACCTTTGTTGGTTTTGCCATCCCATAATAACTGGTACCCGTTTTTCTTTTCCTGACCGGAAATGGTATTGTCTACATTATTGACTACATAAATGTTGTCATAAGAAGAATACTGGGACGCCGCGGGATTTTCTATCAGGCGGATATTTTTCCAGTAGATATTTTTGTTGTCATCTGCTGCATTTTTACCGATACCATGTACCTGTAATGCGATGAAACCCTTTGGCAGCGCAGTATCTACCAGGTGAGCGGTAGGTACACCATTAACCCAGGTACGCATTTCATTGCCGCGGCACTCAATACGGTATTTATTCCAGCCATCCTTTTTGAAGGCATTCTGCCCCGCCGGATTCAGTTCCATCGGGTATTGCCAGCCCCTGCGACCTTCTTCATATATACCTCCGCTCCATTTACGGTCGGAAGGATCTATTTCCATCTGGTAGCCAAATACACGGCCATTCTGATAATCGGATCTGCTTTGGCTGCGGAATTGTATACCGGAATTAAATTCCTTTCCCAGCTTGAATTCCAGCTCCAGGATAAAGTCTCCATACTCCTTGTCTGTTGCCAGAAAAGAGTTCGGTGTGTTCAGTACTGTAGTACCCACAATTTCACCGTTCTGCACATTATATTTTGCTTCACCCCCCAGCTGTTTCCAGCCCTTCAGATCTTTACCGTTGAAAAGCTGCTGCCACTGGGCTTTCTGAGCAAAAAGGCTACCGTACATGCACAGTAGGGAGCCACATAAAAGGATCGTCTTTTTCATAACTTAAACGGAATAAGGTGTCCAAAATAATCAATGAATTTCATTTTTACAACCGATTGCAAAAGATTTTATTTTTTAACTGAATGATAATCCGGCCACTGGGGCATTTGCAGTAATTGACACGAAAATAATACATGCAAACGATTGCAATAATCTAAAATTATCTTATTTTGGCTACCAGGAAGAACCTGAAGAGACAGCCAATAATCTAACTTAAGTACCCTTTATTCCACAATCACATTAAACAACGTTATGAAAAAGTATTTTTCACGTATGGTCTGTATGGTAGCCTGTCTGCTATTCCATCAACTTACCATGTCTCAGGGCAACATCATTACTGTAGAAGGCAATGTGCTGGACGCCCAGAAAACTCCACTCGTCGGAGTTACGGTGTCACTGAAAGGCAAAAATACCGGTACCCAAACTGATGCCAAAGGACATTACCGCCTGCAAATTAAAGAGCCTGCCAATGCTGTACTGGTATTCACTTTTATCGGATTTACTTCACATGAAGAACCCTACACCGGCAACAAGACTATTTCGGTGGTGATGGAGGAAGACCGTAAAAAACTCGAGGAAATCGTAGTAGTGGGCTACGGCTCGCAAAAGAAAAAGGATGTAACCGGCTCCATCTCCTCTGTAGGCACAAAATCTATACAGGATGTACCGGTAACCAACCCCCAGCAGGCTTTGCAGGGCCGCGCACCCGGCGTGGAAGTACTCAACAACAGTAGCAAACCCGGTGATGAGCCCACTGTGCGTATCCGCGGTAGTCGCTCCCTCCGCGCCGGCAACGATCCCCTCTATGTAGTAGATGGTATTCCATACGCAGGGACCCTTAGCGATATCGGTACGGGGGTAATACAATCGATGGATATTTTAAAAGATGCTTCCGCAACGGCCATCTATGGCTCCAGAGGAGCTAATGGCGTGGTACTCATTACCACCCAGAAAGGCAAGGAAGGAAAACCAGTAGTTTCCTACACCGGTTCCTATGGATATGTGCAACAGCTCGGGGAATCAGATATGATGGATGCCAAACGCTTCATTGATATGCGCCGTGAAGCCAACCGCACTATCGGCAAATACGATGATGCCAATCCGGATGCATCAGACAAAAAAATATTCAACACAGTTGAATATGCCAATATCCAGAAAGGTACAAACGTAGACTGGCAGAAACTGATGATCTCCCCGGGATATCAAACCAATCACGGTCTCAGCGTAGCCGGTGGTACAGATAAAACGAAGTACACCGTAGGATTAGGTTACTTCAAGGACCAGGGTGTACTGAAACTGCAAAGTTATGAGCGTTATAATTTCAATTTTGGGATCGACCAGCTGATCGGCAATCGTGTTCGTGTAGGAGCTACCCTCCTGGGCGCTTACAGTGAACGTAACGGCGAAACCTATAACGGGATCGACAATGCGCTGAAGATGCTGCCGATTGCCACTCCTTACGATGATAACGGAAAACTGATCACTTATCCAACCGGCGATAGTCAGCAACCTAACCCGCTATTGGATTATGTGCCTGGCAACCGTGTTGAATTGATGAAACGCTTCCGCATTTTCACCAGCCTGTTTGCTGAAGTAGAAATCATAGATGGTTTGAAATATCGCCTGAATGTGGGGCCGGATATCCAGAATTACAACTATGGCCTTTTCCAGGGTAAAAACAATACCAACCTACTGATTGGCGGTGGCGATGCAACGGCTAGCAAAGGAAATGCGTCTACCATGGCGTACACTATCGAAAACATTGTGACCTATAACAAGGAGATCAAAAAACATACGATCGGCTTTACCGGCTTATACAGTGTTCAACGTCAGAACCTCGATTTTTCTACTACCAACGTAAGAGGTATACCGGTAGAATCGCAACAGTATTACAACCTGGGACAGTCACTCAACGTAACAGGGGTAACCAGTGGTCTCAGTTCCTGGACCATTCTTTCCTACATGGGTCGTTTGAACTATGGCTATGATGACCGCTATCTCGCTACCCTTACCCTGCGCTCTGATGGATCTTCCCGTTTCGCACCCGGTAAAAAATGGGGTTATTTCCCTTCTGTGGCAGTAGCTTGGAACATGATCAATGAAAGCTGGATGAAAGGTCAGCATATCCTGGATAACCTGAAACTGCGTGCAAGCTACGGCCGTATTGGTAACACTGGTATTAATCCATATGCAACACAGGGTAACCTGAGCCGGATTCCCTATTCCTTCGGAAATAAAGGCGTACTGGGCTTTGTACCACTCGATCTGCGCAATCCAAACCTTACCTGGGAGTCCACTACTTCTACCGACATTGGTATTGACTTCGGATTCCTGAATGGACGTATCACCGGTGTGATGGAATGGTATAACCAACATACCACTGACCTGCTCATGCCTCAATCACTCCCGTTCAGCAATGGATTTAATGAAGTGCTGATGAACCTGGGCTCTTCCCAGAACCGTGGTTTTGAATTTGGAGTGAGTGCCACCATCATTGACAATCCGAAAGGATTTAGCTGGAAAATGGACGCTAACCTGTTCTTTAACCGGTCGAAGATCCTGTCGCTTGGCGATGGCAGAACCGCAGATGTTGGAAATGCCTGGTTTGTAGGTCAGCCTACTTATGTATACTATGATTTTAAGAAGGTCGGTGTTTGGCAGGATAAAGATGCCCAGCTGGCTAAACACTATAACCTGAAACCGGGTGAGATCAGGCTGGAAGATGTGAATAACGATACACTGATCGATGCAAAGAACGACCGGCAGATCCTGGGATCTCCTGAGCCTAAATGGTCTGCAGGTACCACCCAGCGTTTTTCCTATAAAGGATTTGAATTGTCGATCGTTGCCTTTGCACGTGTAGGAAGCATGATTAAAAGTGATTTCTACCAGAATTATAACACCCTGTTTGGACGTTATAACAACCTGAATATCGACTATAATACACCGGCTAATCCTACCAACGATTTTCCACGGCCCAACGCCAACCAGGAAAGACCAAGCAACTACCAGTCGCTGAGTTATTTCGATGGTTCTTTCTTTAAGATCAGGAGTATTACACTCAACTACGCCTTCCCGGATGCGCTGGTGAAAAGTATGCGAATGCAGGATCTCCGGGTGAACGTGGGTGTTAAAAATCCAATGATCCTGGCGCCCTATCGCCAAACCTGGAAAGGAGTTGATCCGGAAGACGTAAATGTGATCGGCATTGATGCTCCCGCTACCTGGATGTTACAATTCGGAGTAAGTGCCAAATTTTAAATCAACCGGTCCTGATTAAACATCTTAAAAAGAAAATGTTATGAGATATATAATTCCTGTCATCATGCTGCTGGCCGTTGCTGCTACTTCCTGTAATAAAATGCTGGATGAAAAGATAGTCACCAACGTAACGGATGATTTCTATAATACAAAGGCCGGTTTTCAGACGGCTGTAAACGGTTCCTACGTGTCTATACGTAATTTTTATAGCACAGAACGGGGCATGACACTTACCGAAACCGGTACAGATATTATTACAAATGGTTCCGATGGGAACTTCAAATTTACGAGCCAGTATACTTCACAGCTGGACTCCCGTTATGACCATATCCGTGAAGTATGGAACAGTTTCTATCAAACGATCAACGCCTGTAACGTTGCGATAGACCGGGCGGGCAAGATTGCCGACCTGGATGAAGCCTCCAAGAAAAAAGGAGTAGCTGAAGCGTTGTTTTGCAGGGCGCATTATCATTTTGTGCTGATGCAGCTATTTGGTGCCGTACCCTTGCGCCTGCACGAAAACACTGAAATTTCAAGAGAGGCGCATCGCGATTCCGTATCCGCGATCTACGATGCGGTGATCAACGATCTGCTGGCTGCAGAAACTGACTTGCCTCCCACACAGGCGGAATGGGGCCGTGCTACCAAGCCAGCCGCAGAACACTTGTTGGCAAGGGTTTACCTGACCCGTGCTTCCTCTCCGCAGGCAAAGGCAGGCGATTATGCGAACGCAGCCAAATATGCTGACATGGTAATTAAGAACTATGGATTTAAGTTACTCACCGACATTGGACAGGTATGGGCACAGGGTAAAGAAAATAATGATGAAACTATTTTTGCCGCGCAATATACCACCGATCCAATTTATGGTTACCCGGATAACAACGCCTGCCGCTTTTTCCTGATGCAGTATGATGTATTGAAAGGAATGAAACGTGATTTGCCAAATGGTACGCCCTGGAAGCGTTTCAGACCTACAAAGTTCCTGATCGATACGCTGTATAAAGACAGGATACATGATGTGCGTTACGAGAAATTCTACACCACACTATGGACAACCAATGCACCTATTGACAATTTGAAGTTGGGTGATACCGCTGTTTACCTGCCCGGTTATGATGTATCTGATGCTGTGATTGCCAGCAAGCCTTATCTGCTGGTACCTCCAAGACAGTATACAGAAAAGCTGTATCCTTCGCTGAATAAATTTGCAGATGCACTGCGTCCTGATAACCAGGCTTCCGGTGTAAGGCCTTTTATAGCCATGCGTTTGGCGGAAACTTACCTGATAGAAGCAGAAGCGCTGATGATGGATGGGAAAAAACAGGCCGCCGCTGATCTCCTAAATGTGATCCGCTGGAGATCCGCCCGTATTGGCGCCACCCCGGCAGAAACACAGGCCAACCGCGATGCCATGACCGTATCCGCCGCAGATATGACCATCGATTTTATCCTGGATGAAAGAGGCCGGGAGCTGGTAGGAGAACAAATGCGCTGGTTCGATCTGACCCGCACCCACAAGCTGCTGGAAAGAGTAAAGCTGCATAATGAGGAGGCCCGGAACAATATTAAGCCAACCCATGTATTGCGCCCTATTCCGCAGGACCAGATTGATAGAACTACGAATGAATTTCCCCAGAATCCGGGGTACTAGTAGCAGCCTTTAATGTAAGTTTATCAGCCTTTAGTACACATAACGAGATTTAACATTCGCTATGTGTACTAAAGGCTGATTGCTTAAAGTGAATTTCTTATCTTCAACTACCTTTTCTAACTCAAAAAACTTTTGATTCCTATGGCACAGAAGAAGATATTGTTACTGACCGGAGACTATGCAGAAGACTACGAAACGATGGTTCCTTTCCAGATGTTGCAGATGATAGGTCATGATGTACATGCCGTATGCCCCGACAAGGCGGCTGGCGATAAGATCAAAACAGCGATTCACGATTTTGAAGGTGACCAGACTTATAGTGAAAAGCCAGGTCATGGTTTTGTGCTCAATGCCACCTTTAATGATATTGCCGGTGCCGATTATGATGCCCTGGTAATAGCCGGTGGCCGTGCGCCGGAATACTTGCGGTTAAATAAGAATGTATTGGAACTGGTAAAACATTTCTTTTTGGAGGATAAACCGGTAGCAGCTGTTTGTCATGGTATACAGATCCTGACTGCAGCCGATGTGGTAAGGGGCAAAAAATTAACGGCTTATCCGGCAGTAGCACCTGAAGTTACCTCCGCCGGGGGCACTTATGTTTCTGTGAATGTTTATGAGGCAGTGGTAGACGGTAAGTTGGTGACAGCGCCCGCATGGCCAGCTCATCCGCAATGGATGGCGGCCTTTTTACAGGTACTGGGAACGAGCATTACACTTTAGTATTTAATAATTTATAAAAATTTAATTATCAATAGTTTAAAGAAAGTTTAAATTATCTCTCTACGGATTTTCAAATTAAACTGTCATTGCTTACCTTTGCAGCCAAATTCAGGAGGCTATCCCTGCTTTGGCTATTGATAATTCGTAATTCGTAATTGATTTTTATATATGTCCGGACAGCTTAAAGAAGTTCGTAACCGAATCAAATCTATTCAATCTGGTCAGCAGATCACGAAAGCCATGAAAATGGTGAGTGCTGCTAAATTAAGACGTGCACAGGATGCTATCCTGCTGATGCGCCCTTATGCAGTAAAGCTCCAGGAAATGTTGCAGAATATTGTTTCCAACAGTGAAGGCAATATTGATACGCCACTGGCGGCACAACGCCCCGTTGAAAAAGTACTGATTGTGGTAATTACTTCAGACRGAGGTTTGTGCGGTGCTTTCAACTCCAACCTGATCARGGCAGCTAAACGCGTTATTCGCGAAAAGTATGCTGAGCAGTTTGAACAGGGCAATGTAGAAATCCTGCCGATCGGTAAAAAAGGTTACGATCATTTTGTACAGAACGGATATAAAGTAAACGATAAATTTTGGCAGATCTTTGGTAGTCTGACTTTCGATCACGTGAAAGAAGCAGCTGCTGTAGCCCTGAAAGGTTTCACAGACGGTACCTATGATGCAGTTGAAATCGTGTACAGCGAATTCAAAAATGCAGCTACCCAGGTATTTGTTACTGAACAGTTCCTGCCAATTGCAAAAGTAGAAAACCAGGAAAATAGCGGTCTGAAAGCAGACTTCATTTTCGAGCCTGAAAAAGATACACTGATTACAGAACTGATGCCTAAGATCCTGAATACTCAGTTCTTCAAAGCCATCCTGGATTCTCATGCTTCCGAGCATGGTGCCCGTATGACAGCGATGGATAAGGCAACAGAAAACGCCAGCGAAATGTTGCGTTCCCTGAAAATCTCTTACAACCGTGCACGTCAGGCAGCCATTACCACCGAGCTGACGGAAATCGTGAGCGGTGCTGCAGCGTTGGGAAGTTAAGTACTGTAAGGCAATTTTTAGCACTAAGTCAACAACTGAATTAATATTTTCAGATTAGGGTCAAAGACTGTATTTTCGGTCTTTGACCTTTTTTGTAACATCCACACCTCCTGTTAACGTATGGAAATATCACAGATCATCCCGCACGTGGAAGCATTAATTTTTGCGGCCGACAGGCCATTGCCTTTGCTGGAAATAGTGGATCTGCTCAACAATGCATTGGCTTTCCTGGAAGACCGTACTACCCTGGATCAGGTAGAAGCTGCTATGGAGGCCATCAGGGAAAAATACAGCTCTGAATTTTATGCCTTTGAAGTGCGCAGCAGTGGCGGCGGCTATCAATTCCTTACCAAAAAAGAATATTATCAGACAGTAGCCCAGCTGAATGGTGACAAATTCCTGAAGCGCTTATCAACAGCTGCTCTGGAAACATTGGCCATTATTGCTTATCGTCAGCCTATTTCCAAAGGGGAAATAGAATATATCCGTGGTGTCAGCACCGATTATTCTATTCAAAAACTACTGGAAAAAGAACTTATCGTTATCACAGGTCGTAGTGAAGATCAGCCAGGTAAACCCCTGCTATATGCCGTTTCCCGCTCCTTTATGGATTATTTCGGTATCAGCTCCGTAGCAGATCTGCCTAAACTGAAGGAACTGTTTGACGAAGAAATGGTACAACCTACCCTCATCAGCGATGAAACAGCGACCCTGGGTCGTGGTGAACATAGCACCCACGCTGCTGAAACAGCACATTCCCTGATGGTGTCTGAAGATGGAGAACTACTGGACCCCGATCATAAACTGGATATTACCCTTACACCACCTGAGGAAGAACAACCTGCCTCAGAAGATGAAGAAGTGGAACCCGATGACGAAATCGTTCGCTTTGATGATATCATAGAAGAAGTAAACGAAGAACTCGGCGGTGAAGAAGATCCGGACGCAACTACAACAGATACTATTTCTACAGAACAAGATACGGTCGAAGATAACATCACGACTACAGAAGATCCGGCCGAACCGCCAGTGGATACAGTGTCAGATGAAAACGATGGTACAGAAGATGAAGATCCGGATGGCATAATAGAGGCTAGCATCTCCGGAAAAGAAACAGAAGAAGCGACGTTGGAAGAAGAGGAGGATGACGACGATGAAGATGACGAAGAAGATGATAATGAAGATGACGAGGAGGATGACGGCGATAAGGATCCGGATGACATGGTAGAAGATGCCATCCTTGGAGAAAACCTACTGGTAGTGGGTGGTGGTGAAGCGGATGATGATGAGAAGGAAGAAGAGGAAGAGGAGGAAGAAAAAGATAAGAAAGAAAATGATAAAGAGAAGGGAGAGGAAGATGATGATGAGGAAGATGAAGGCTTCTGGAAATAGTGAATCACTATATTATAATTAAAGCAACGGCTGCACTGATTTAAGGTGCAGCCGCTGCTTTTAATTACTGGTTTATTTCAACTTATAAAAAGTAGTGTCATTCCTGAAGGCAAGTGCCAGTACGCGGTAATGCTCCTTTGGCGTCTTATATACACAGGTGCYCCAGAAATTATTTACCACCGCAGAAGATCCGTCAGCATTGCTTGTAGGGCGGGATGTTAAGGAAAGAAAAACCGTGTCCCCCGGCCGATGCTCCTGCGAAAGGATGTCATAATAAGACAGCTCCCCGGAAGGCGGATGTGTAACAACCATCGTGAAATATTGGCTGAAATCTATGACAGCGATACTGTCCAGGTCTGCCTGTTTTCTAAAACTGCCGCTACATGCCTTTGCAAGCGTGTCTTTATTTTGTACCGGAAAAAAGGATATATCGGCATATACCGGAACCGTACCGGTATTTGCATTTTTAAACACTAGGGCACTGTCTTCCCGGTTAGCCGCCGCATGGTTAATGCTGCCGGTATTGAGCACTTTTAAAATAGTAGTTGAAATGTCCTCTTCATAAGGGGGAAGCGTACTGAGGAAAGAAAACGCCATGGGGACATCTGTTATCCGTTGTTCATCCGTGATGGTACTGCCGTTATTACAGGAAAACAAGGCCGTGGTTAGTAATAACAGGATATTCTTTTTGAGTAACATATTTGCTTTTTATACAGTAGGTAAATGTTTGAATAAGGAAAAGAGTTACCAATCAATTTCCTTTGCGCGCAACCACATAAAACAGGGGTGGGAAATATCTTTTGAACCACAATAGTATCCGTTCTTCTCTGGCAATCAGCACTACTTTTTTTCGTTTATGCATGGCCTTTAGTATACGCCGGGCGCAGAAAGCAACTGATAATCCTTTTGCCTGTTTAGGATCCATTTTACCATAGGCGTCACCGTTAGCCGTGATGGCAGAATAGGTAATGGGGGTGTGTATCCTTCCAGGACAAACGATGGTGGTATATAAATGGGGAATAGGTTGTTCTGTTTGCAGGGTTTCAAAGTATCCCTGCAGGGCATGTTTGGCTGCATTGTAGCCGGAACGCCAGGGATAACCCATTAATCCGGCCATGCTGCTGATAATAATGATTTGTCCGCCTGCTTGTTCCCTGAAATGGGGTAACAGGGCCTGGGTGAGCATGACGGCGCCAAAAAAATTCACCTCCATCAGTTGTCGGACCTCGGAAACAGAGGTATCTATAAGCTTTGACCGTTGGGTTACGCCGGCATTATTCACAAGTACATCTATCTTCCCAAAAAATTGTAAAGCGCGGTGGGCACCTTCATTTACCTGGGCTTCATCTGTTACATCCATCAATACAATTTCGCAGTAAGGAGTGTATAACAGGCACTGGTTTCGCACCGCTTCGAGGGCGGCCTGGTTACGAGCGGCCAGAATTAGTCTGGCTTTTTCTTTTGCCAGTAAAAGCGCCAGCTCATGGCCTATACCCGAGCTGGCGCCTGTAATAAGTATTACTTTATCCGTAAAATGCATTTAAGCAGTTTGAATTACGATTTCAGGGGTGTTAGCTTGATATTTTTCCATCTTACCTTGATACCACCGCCGGAATGGATCTGCAGAGCGATCTGGCCATTGGCAGCGCCTATTTTATCGTCTTTCAGGGTGATCATTTCCTGTCCATTGAGCCAGGTCGTTACGTTGTCGCCTTGTACCCGCACTTTCATGGTATTCCATTCTCCCATTTTCAGGTATTTTTCTTTTTCCTTGTCGGGTTGTATCAACCATCCACGACCATAAGATTCATAAATACCGCCGGTATGCATGCCGGGAGGGGCTACTTCTGCCTGCCAGCCGGTAATTTTAGTTCCATCGAGGGAGGAGTGAAAGAATACACCGCTGTTGCCATTGGCTTCCTGTTTGAATTGTACTGTCAGTTCAAAATCTTTGTATTGACCATCAGTGCCCAGGTAACCGTATTCTTTGTCAGGGCCGCTTTCACAGATGAGTTCCCCTTTTTCTACATACCACTTTTCGGTACCATAGATTTTCCATCCATCCAGGTTCTTCCCGTTGAATAATGATTGCGTTTTTTGTGCAAACACTTGGCCGGTGCCCAGTAACAAGGCGGCACCCAGCAGGAATTTAATGAAGGTTTTTTTCATAACACTGCATTTATTGATTGAAGACCAGTTTAATTCATAAAAAAAGTCCCCCGGTAAAACCGGAGGACTCCAATATAAGTTCAATTTCCTGGATTTCTAAATCAGAAAATTATCTCGCAATGTTCACCGCTCTTTTTTCACGGATGACCGTTACTTTAATCTGGCCAGGATATTGCATTTCTGTCTGTATCTTATTGGCAATTTCGAATGATAAACGATCGGCATCGCCATCGGATACCTTATCACTTTCTACGATAATACGTAGTTCTCTACCAGCCTGGATAGCGTATGCTTTTTCCACACCATCATGAGCCAGGGCCAGGTTTTCCAGGTCCTTGATACGTTGCAGGTAGCTTTGCATGATTTCACGACGCGCACCCGGGCGGGCACCGCTGATCGCATCACAGGCCTGAACGATCGGAGAAATGACATATTGCATTTCCATTTCATCGTGGTGAGCACCGATGGCATTAACTACCGCAGCGTGTTCACCATATTTTTCAGCGAGTTTAGCACCTAAGAGGGCGTGGCTCAGCTCAGTTTCTTCATCAGGTACTTTACCAATATCGTGCAGTAAGCCGGCACGTTTGGCCAGTTTAGGGTTTAAGCCCAGCTCAGCTGCCATCACTGCGCAAAGATTCGCAGTTTCTTTGGAGTGCATAAGCAGGTTTTGTCCGTAGGAAGAGCGGAAACGCATCTTACCTACCAGGCGCACCAGTTCTTTATGCAGGCCATGGATACCCAGTTCTATCACGGTTCTTTCACCAATGTCCATTACCTGTTCTTCCAGTTGTTTCTTGGTTTTTTCTACCACTTCCTCAATACGGGCAGGGTGAATACGTCCATCCTGTACCAGGCGTTGCAGAGATAAACGCGCTATTTCACGGCGCAATGGGTCGAAGGAAGATAATACAATAGCTTCAGGGGTATCGTCTACGATCAGATCCACACCGGTAGCCGCTTCAATGGCGCGGATATTACGGCCTTCACGACCAATGATCTGACCTTTGATTTCATCACTTTCCAGGGTAAATACAGTGATGGTATTTTCAATGGTTTGTTCAGCAGCAGTACGCTGAATAGATTGTATGATGATTTTTTTGGCTTCTTTGTTCGCTTTTAATTTAGCGTCTTCAATGATTTCCTGTATATGAGAGAGTGCCTGTGAGCGGGCTTCTTCTTTCAGACTTTCTACCAGTTGGTGTTTCGCTTCATCAGCGGTTAATCCGGCTACTTTTTCAAGACGGCGGATATGTTCTTCCTGGTGCTTTTCCAGTTCTGTACGTTTAATGGTCACCAGTTCCATCTGACGGTTCAAGCCTTCTTTGATAGCATCGTTTTCGTTTAATTGCTTCTGAAGTTGCTCGTTTTTGAGGCTGATGGCTTGTTCTTTCTGTTTGATGCGATTTTCCGACTCCCCCAGTTTCTGATTACGTTGCAGTACATCTTTTTCGTACTCGCTTTTTAATTGCAGGTATTTTTCTTTTGCTTCCAGCAGTCTGTCTTTCTTGAGATTTTCCGCACTAATCTGTGCATCTGCAATGATTTTTTTAGCCTGGTTCTCAGCTTCATCTATTTTATGCTGTGTATTTTTGGCAAAAATCACCTTACCTAGCACAATCCCAATGATCAATGCCACTACTGCAGCTATTGTCGTGATAAGTGTAACATCCATATGAATTATTTATACTTGATTTATGTAGTATCCTCATACCCATGTCGCTGCTAAAACACAACAGGGGCGAGAACTGACCCGCGAAAATACAAAAAAATAGCAGTTAAAGCGTCTTTGATACGTGATAATTAGCCAATTAGCTAATTCATTGTTTAGCAATGGGTAACGTGATCAACCCAATGCCTGGTTGATAATTTCTTCCAGCTTTTCCAGCTTTTCCTGCAAAAAAGGTGCAGTGCTTGCCTGGGCTTTTCCGCCGCTGGTTACAGGGTGTGTTGCGTACATGATAAGGGCCATAGCGATATAGTCCTGCAGGTCTTTTCCTGCATAAGAAGTTTTAAAATCGACAATTTTCTCATTCACTTCTTTCATAATACGACGTACTTCCGCTTCTTCTTCCGGTTTTATCTTTATCCGGTAAGAGCGGTCCGATACGATTATGTTAATAGGAATGAGTTGTTCCATCATGTATGATTTTATATCAGCTGTTCAGCAAAGCGATACAACGGTCAATTTCTTTAATGTAATCATTGATTTTGCCACGGATCTCTTTTTTGAAAGCTTCGTCTTCTGCTGCTATGGTGGTACCTCCCTGGGCGGTGGATGCAATTTTCATGAGTTGCAGCCTGTCCTCCAGTACCTGTAACGATTGTTGCTGCTGTTGCAGCTCCTGTTGTTGTACTTTAACTTCGTCTTTCAGCAATACATTCTCCGCCTGCACCTGCTGGAGCTTTTTTACCAGCAGGTGCAGTTTCTCTTCTACGCGTTGAATGTATTGCTCTAAAACCATTTCAATATCTTATTTTCTAATCTCTGCCTGTAACTGCGTTTCGAATGTTTTGATGAGTTTTTCCATTACACCATCAATTTCTTTGTCAGTGAGTGTTTTCTGAGCATCCAGGAAGGTAAAGCTTACTGCGTAAGACTTCTTGTTAGTGCCTAGTTTTTCGCTCTCAAATACATCGAACAGATTCACCTGTTGTAACAGGCCGGATTTCACGCTACGGGCAGCTGCTTCTACTGCGGCAAACTTCACCTGTTTGTCCAGTACCAGTGCCAGGTCCCTGCGAACTGCCGGGAAACGCGGGATTTCTTTGTAAAAGTTATCACTTTTTTGCAAGAGTCCCAGTATTTTATCCCAATTGAAGGTAGCAAACCATACGGCCTGCCTGATGTCAAATTGCTTGAGTTTCGCTGTGGGAACGCCTCCGAGGGTTACTACCACCTGGTTTTTTACCTTGATTTCCCAGGCCGGTTGTAAACCCGGTTCTGTGCTTTCTGCCCAGGTTAGCTGCTTGTAACCCAGTTGTTTGAGTATGTTAATAACAAAACCTTTCAGGAAGTAAAAGTCTACCAGCCTGGATGCATGCATCCAGGTTTCGGCCGTTTGTTTACCTGTCAGATAGAGTACCAGGTGATTGTTTTCACCATAGCCCTTTTCCAGCACCTGGTAAGTTTTACCGAATTCGAAGAACATCAGGTCTTCGTTTTTGCGGTTCAGGTTATGTGAAATGCTTTCCAGACCGGTTTCCAGCATGGAAGGGCGCATGATGTCCAGTTCAACAGTGAGACTGTTCATCATTTTTACCGCAGTTTCCAGTACTTCCGGCGTATAGTATTTGCTGTTAGTAATGGAATTGGTGAAAATTTCGTTGAAACCGTTGCCAGCGAGATAATCGGCCACTTTTTCCTTTACACTTTCTGCATCTGGTTGGGCAGAAAGGGCGGGAGAAATGGCAATTTTAGAAGGGGTCTCGATATTGTCCAATCCATCTATCCGCATAACTTCTTCTACCAGGTCGGCCGGGAGACTGATATCCGGTTTGCTGAATGGTACGGATACACGAAATCCTTCCGCGGATTCAGACAGGATCTCAAAGCCGAGGCTGCGCAGGATGTTTTTGATTTTATCTTCCGGATAGTTGCTGCCGCTGAGCTTCCGGATATAGCTATACGTAGTCTCTACCTGTGTTTTTATTTTTACGGCAGGGTATATATCAATAATATCGGATGCTACCTGTCCGCCGCCGAGTTCGCAGATGAGATCGGCCGCACGTTGCAGGGCAAATACCGCATTGGAGATATCCACCCCCTTTTCGAAGCGGGAGGCCGCATCGGTGCGTAATCCATGGCGGAAAGAAGTGGTACGGATGCCACCGGCGTTGAAAATGGCGCTTTCCAGGAAAATGCTGTGGGTGGTATCAGAAACGCCTGAATGTAAACCGCCAAATACACCGGCAATAGACATGCCTTCGCCTGCACCATTGCAGATCATCAGGTCTGTAGCGTCCAGTTTCCTTTCTTTTTCATCGAGAGTAATAAATGGTGTGCCGGTTGGCAGGTTCTTTACTACGACTGCATTGCCTTTGATGGCTGCCACATCAAACGCATGGAGCGGTTGTCCGGTTTCATGCAGGATGAAGTTGGTGATATCCACGATGTTGTTGATAGAACGAACACCGATGGCGGTCACCTTGGCTTTCAGCCATTCAGGAGATGGCGCCACCTGTATACCGGTAATGGATATACCACTGTAACGGGGGCAGGCATCTGTATTTTCAACGGTAACGCTGATGGGTAAAGGAGTAGCTGCTTTAGGCAGGGCCTTTATTTCCGGTAATTTTACCTGGTATTTATGCGTATTTTCTATGTTATTGAGGAAAGCGCATACATCTTTAGCTACGCCTATATGGCTCATAGCGTCCATACGGTTAGGAGTGAGTCCTATTTCGTAGATGTAGTCGTTAGCAGGTTTAAACACTTCGCTGGCAGGGGTGCCGGGTTGCAGGGAGGCATCGAGTACCATGATGCCGTCATGACTGTTGCCCAGTCCTATTTCATCTTCGGCGCAAATCATTCCCTGGCTTTCTTCTCCACGGATCTTTGCTTTTTTCATGGTCAGCGGTTCTCCACCCAGTGGATAGATGGTGGTGCCAATGGGGGCTACCACTACTTTCTGGCCTACCGCTACGTTAGGCGCGCCACATACAATGTGCAGGGGCTCACCGTTGCCGGTGTTAACGGTAGTCAGTCTCAGTTTATCCGCATTGGGGTGCTTTTCTGCCGTCAGTACTTCTCCGATCACCAATCCAGCCAGACTTCCCTTTACAGCTTCAAATTTTTCCAGGTTCTCTACTTCCAGACCAATTCTGGTTAAAATGGTAGATAGTTCCTCCGGTGTAGGCTTCACCGGTAAATAATCACATAGCCAGTTGTATGAAATCGTCATTTATCTGCTCGGTTTATATAAGTGGCGTAAAGTTAACAACTAATGAGCAAAGGATAAAGCATAAAGGAGAAAGCAAAAAGCTATTGTAGCGGAGATTTGAGCGAATATTCCAGCCGGCTAAAGTTTTCTGTAATCCCCTTAAATCTCCGCTACAATAGCTTTTTGCTTTCTCCTTTATGCTTTATCCTTTGCTCTGGTGCGATGTTTTTGCAGTATGTGGAAAATCTTTTTACACAATGTGTGTGAATAATCGGACCTTTGCTTGGGAATTTCTGGTGTTTTGGTGGATAACCATGATGCTGTCAGTGGATAACTGACATTTTGCTTGTGGATAACCTGTGTATGAGGCTTAATAAATTTAATAACTAAAGGAAGGGTGTTAATCGAAAAAATGCCTTTACCTTAGTTTGTACGGCTTGCAAAAGTTTACAATTTCTTAAAGTAGCTATCACCCTGATGAATGCGGGAAAAATGCAGATATCGATTGTAAAAACAACTGGAAGGGCCCATTGACAGTAACCTTTTATTAACTTTTTTTAATACACTAACCATAAATGGATCTCAATCTTAAGAAGGACCGCAATGTGCGTAGAAAACCGTCCATTGATGTGTCATCCTTGGTGTATGGCAAGATACCACCACAGGCTAAAGAATTGGAAGAAGCTGTTTTGGGAGCCGTAATGCTGGAAAAAGGAGCTTTTGACTCCGTAATCGAGATATTAAAAGGGGAGTGCTTTTATGTAGAAGCACACCAGATTATATTTAGCGCCATGACTCGCCTGGCAGGTAAGTCAATGCCCGTAGATATCCTCACCGTAACAGAAGAGCTCAAATCAATGGGCTCCCTGGAACAAATCGGTGGCCCGTTTACCGTGATGAAACTCACGAATATGGTGGTGTCTTCGGCCAACATTGAAGCACATGCCCGTATTATTCTCCAGAAATTTATACAGCGTGAACTGATCCGTATTTCCGGAGAAATACTGACGGAGTCTTATGAAGACACGGCCGATGTATTTGATCTGCTGGACAGCGCGGAGTCTAAATTGTTTGAGGTAACCAATAATCACCTCCGTAAAAACTATGATTCTATTGACCGCGTACTGGTAAATACCATGAAGCGTATTGAGGATCTGCGTAACAAAGGAGATGATATTACCGGAGTGCCTTCCGGCTTTCCTTCACTGGATAAGGTCACCTATGGCTGGCAATCTACGGATCTGATCATCATAGCTGCTCGTCCTTCTGTGGGTAAAACCGCCTTCGCGCTGAACCTTGCGCGTAATGCGGCGCTTCACCCCCGCTTCCCGAAAGGAGCAGCGGTATTCTCATTGGAAATGTCCTCCGGTCAGATTGTACAACGTATTCTCTCGGCCGAGTCAGAAATAAAGCTGGAAAAGATTTCCCGTGGTAAACTGGAAGAGTATGAAATGAAGAAGCTGATGACCCACGGTATTGAACGCCTGGCAAAAGCACCCATCTTCATTGATGATACCCCGGCACTCAACATCTTTGAGTTGCGCGCCAAGTGCCGCAGGCTGGTACACAACCACGGTGTAGGTGTTATCATCATCGACTACCTGCAGCTGATGAGTGGTAGCAGTGATGGTAAAGGATCCAACCGTGAACAGGAAATCAGTAAAATTTCCCGTGACCTGAAAGGATTGGCAAAGGAGTTACAGGTACCTATTATCGCCCTCTCGCAGTTGAGCCGTGATGTGGAAAAACGAAAAGACGGTAACAAAATGCCGCAGCTGAGTGATCTCCGTGAATCCGGAGCGATCGAGCAGGATGCGGATATGGTAATGTTCCTCTATCGTCCTGAATATTATGAAATCAACACCAATGAAATGGGTGAATCCAATAAAGGTGAAACCCACGTTCGTATAGCCAAGCACCGTAATGGTCAGCTGGATACCATCAAACTGAGAGCTGTACTGGAATACCAGCGATTTGAAGATGATGGAAGTCTTGAAAATCCCGGTGGTGGTGGTAGTCCTTTCGCAGGTATCAGTCGCTCGCAGCAAGGCGGCGGTGGCGGCAACGATGAAGCCAAACTGTACATACAGAAAGGATCCAAGATGAATGATATGAACTTCGATGAAGGCTTTGAAGATGCACCCTTTTAACGCATAAAAGATTTTGCTAAAAAGCCGGCATCGATATCGATCGCCGGCTTTTTAGCTTTTATCCCTCCCGTAACTGTCAGCATAGTAAATACAGTAGAAGTATTTACTTAAATGGGAACCTAAATACATAAAGAATAATAAGATTAATCAATGAAACAGCTGTACTTAAAATACAAAGGTCATTACAAAGACAATTTCAGTTTAGCCTACCCCGTAGTTATCTCTCAATTGGGTCATACCCTGGTAGCATTATCGGATAGTATTATTATCGGACATACAGGAAAAGTACCGCTGGCAGCGGTATCACTGGGCAATGGTTTGTTTTCCGTTTTTATGGTGGCAGGCATCGGCATGTCCTATGGCCTTACGCCGCTGATTGCCCAGGAAAACGGGCGAGGCAACAAAAATGCCATCGGGTATTTACTGAGTCATAGCCTGATTATCAATATGGTGGTGGGCGTATTATTATCTGCTGTCATTTATATTGGCAGTAGCCATTTGTCTCTCCTGCACCAGGAAGGCGATGTAGCCGAACAGGCCAGGCCCTTCCTGCGTTTCCTGGGGTTTTCGTTTATTCCGCTGATGCTGTTCCTATCGTTCAAGCAGTTTGCAGAAGGACTTGGATTTACGCGGCAGGCGATGAACATCAGTATCATTGGTAACGTGATTAACATTATCATTGGTATTACCCTGGTATACGGCTTGTTTGGTATGCCCAGAATGGGTGTGATAGGTGTGGGTATTGCCACGTTCACAGACAGACTGATCATGGGAATTACTATGATGTTCTATGTGTTGAGGGCACCACGCTTTAAGCCTTACCTGCAATCATTCGGTTTCAAAAATCTGAAGGCTGCTGCCGTTAAAAAAATACTGGGCATCGGCACGCCGGTAGCCATGCAATACTTATTTGAAGTGAGCGCCTTCAGTGGGGCCGCTGTAATGGTAGGCTGGATGGGCGCAGCCGAGTTGGCAGCTCACCAGATAGCGCTGAGTTTAGCTTCGATGACTTACATGATGGCCAGTGGGATTTCTGCAGCAGCAGGTATTAAAAGTGGTAATAATTTTGGTAAGAAGAATTTCGGGGAACTCCGTTTATCCGCTATTGCCAGTTATCATATGGTGCTGTTACTGATGGGGGGCGCAGCGCTGTTATTTACGCTGGGCAATCACCTGCTTCCTTCTTTTTACATTCAGGACCCGCAGGTAATAAAGATTGCTTCCGGATTACTGATCATTGCCGCCTTCTTTCAGTTATTTGACGGGATGCAGGTAGTAGGGCTGGGTATTTTGCGTGGTCTGGGTGATGTGCGTATACCTACGTTGATTACGCTGCTGGCATACTGGGGACTGGGTCTTCCTTTGGGTTACCTGTTGGGGATTAAGTTGGGTTTTGGTGTAGAAGGTGTATGGTGGGCACTGTTATTGGGCTTGCTGGTAGCTTCTGTGTTGCTGTTTGTGCGGTTTCACATCAAAACAAAAAAACTTTCTGCTTAACTTTGCGCGCATGGATCTGCCAGTTTTTTACGCACCGGATATACAACCGGATGCCATTGCATATACAATGAATGAGGATACGTCCAAGTACTGTATCCAGGTGCTCCGTCACGAGAAGGACGATAAAGTGTTGCTGGCAGATGGCCGTGGGCATAAGTTTACGGCTGCTATTACCGACGATAACCGCAAGAAGTGTGTGGTGAAAATACTGGTTTGCGAAACGGTGTCACCTCCTGCCCGGGCGCTTCGTATAGGGATCTCGTTTACCAAAAACGCTTCGCGTATTGAATGGTTCCTGGAAAAGGCCACGGAGATAGGTATTCAAACTATTATTCCCCTGGTAAGTCAGCGTACAGAGAAGGAAAAAATAAAAGCAGAACGGCTGCAAAATATACTGGTATCCGCAATGCTGCAATCGCAACAGTTTTATTTACCGGAATTACAGGAGCCGCAGGCATTTGATAAACTGGTAAAAAGCAATAAGGACCCGCAGCGGTTGATCGCGCATTGCTTGCCGGAACAAAAGCAGGAATTACAACAGACTATGCAGCCCGGCCAAGATACGCTGATACTGATAGGGCCGGAAGGTGATTTTACGCCGGACGAAATTAAACTGGCGCTGGAACAGGGTTTTGTGCCAGTATCATTGGGTAATACCCGTTTACGTACAGAAACAGCTGGTATGGTAGCGGTAACGCTGATGAATAACGTTTAGCTTTTAGCCATTAGCTTTTAGAAAAAATGCAGCGAATATGAAACAGTATACCAGTTCATATTCGCTGCATTTTTTCTAAAAGCTAAAGGCTAGTGCGGTTCCCTCAATTCCACCGGCTTTTCTTTAGACGGTTTTCTTACCCGCATATTCAGCATTTCTACACCAAAGGAAAAAGCCATCGCAAAATACACGTAGTTTTTAAGGTGCATATCATGTGCTTTCTCTGCATCCCATCCTTCAATGATGAGGATAGCGCCTACCATTACGAGGAATGACAGTGCCAGCATTTTAAGCGTAGGGTGTTTGTGGATAAAATCGCTGATACGTGGTGCAAAAAGGAACATCACAATCATGGCAATGATAACAGCCACAATCATTACAGGTACCTGTTTGGCGAGTCCTACGGCGGTGATGATACTATCGAAAGAGAAGATAGTGTCTATCAGGATAATCTGACCCACGATGTTCAGGAAAGATGCGGCAGGTTTGCCACCGTTTTTAATTTCAGTGGACTCTTCCTCTCCTTCCAGCTTATGATGGATTTCGAGGGTGGTTTTGATCAGCAGGAAGATACCGCCTCCCAGCATGATAAGGTCACGGAGACTAAAGCCATGGCTGCCGATGCTGAACAGGGGATTTACCGCTTTTACGATATACCCGATGCAGAGCAGGAGGACGATACGGATGGCCATACCGGCAAACATCCATACGCGACGGGCTGCAGGCCTTTTTTCAGGGGTTAGTCTGTTAAGTACAATAGAAACGAAGATGACATTGTCGATGCCCAATACGATTTCCATGAGCACCAGTGTCAATAAACTGATGAGCGATTCCGCTGTTAGAAACTGTTCCATATAGGTTGAATAGATAGAGATGATGCGATGTTACTGACGTAATCCGGCACAGATCTTTTTCACAATGGTAGGACCTTCATAAATGAAGCCTGTATATACCTGTACCAGGGAGGCCCCGGCATCCAGTTTTTCCTGGGCATCCTCGGCTGTGAAAATGCCACCTACCGCAATAATAGGTATGCTGCCCTGGCTGTGGGTGTGAATATAACGGATTACTTCTGTGGCTTTGCGTTTCACAGGAAATCCACTCAAACCACCGGCGCCGATATCATTCACTTCCGCCGCAGGCGTTTTTAATCCTGCCCGGCTGATGGTGGTATTGGTAGCCACAATGCCTGCCAGCTTCGTTTCTGTCACAATTTCGATGATATCATCCAGCTGTTCTGTTGTCAGATCCGGCGCTATTTTAAGCAGGATAGGTTTGGGTTTCACTTTCTGTGTATTCAGCACCTGCAGGTGATGCAGGAGTTGTTTTAATGGTTCTTTTTCCTGTAATGCACGCAGATTGGGTGTATTAGGCGAGCTTACATTTACTACAAAGTAGTCTACCACATCATACAGCGCATGAAAACACTTTTCATAATCGCTCACGGCTTCTTCATTCGGGGTAATTTTGTTTTTCCCGATGTTTCCTCCTACGATGATATTGGATTTTTTGCGTTGTAAGCGTTTGGCGGCTGCCACCGCACCTTCGTTATTAAAGCCCATACGGTTAATGAGGGCTTTATCTGCCGGCAGGCGGAATAGTCTTGGCTGTTCATTACCTGGTTGTGGCTGTGGAGTCACCGTGCCTATTTCTACAAAGCCAAAGCCCAGACAGGCCAGTTCGTCAATGTACTTTGCATCTTTGTCAAAACCGGCTGCCAGTCCTACGGGATTGGAAAACCTCAGTCCAAACAGTTCACGTTCCAGTCCTTTGGTTTTTACACCGCAGAAGGCGTTCAGCACGGTTTTGCCCAGGGGCAAAGAATATATTGTTTTCATACCACGCATTACGCTGTGGTGAATGTTTTCCGGCGGATAGCGGAAAAGGAAATTTTTGATCAGGTTGTACATTGCGGGGACAAAGATAATCAGGATTTATGTGATTTTGGTGATTCTCCTGACGCAGAAAGTGGTATTTCCCCCCTATTCAAATTTCATATAATGGCTGTAGATGGCATTTTTCAGTATTTGTACGTAAAGATTTTTACCCATGTGCAGAATGGTAGAAATCAAATAAATCATAACTATATTTGCTGCTCATCATGCTGGAGCTGCAAACATTTGAAGCATTATTCAGGGAAAACCATGCTCATTGCCTGGCATTTGCCACTCACTACACGGGAGATTCCCATGTAGCGGAGGAGATTGTACAACAGGTATTCCTGCGTTTGTGGGAGAAACGGGAAACCATTACCATTACGGGACCCGTGAAAGCATATTTGTTTTCTGCTATTCGTAATACCGCCATTAGTCAATGGCGGAAGGATGTTGTGCGTACGGAAAAGGAAACCGGTTATGGGAAGGTATCAGAAACAACGATTGGTGCAGGGGAAGAGGTGAAGGAGCTGGAAAGACTTTACCGGCAGGCATTGGAACGGTTACCGGAACGTTGCCGGGAAGTATTTGTGCTCAGCCGGCAGCAGAACATGAAATATGCAGAAATAGCGGCTGCCATGAATATTTCCGTGAAAACGGTAGAAAATCAGATGGGGAAAGCATTAAAGATCCTGCATCAGGAGCTGAAGGAATACCTGCCCTTGCTGACAGGTTTTTTGTTTTAAAAAAATTTCGGGTCGCATGGGGGCATTGATATTTCCCATGCGTCTTATTATTGTATAATCGCCTTAAGGCGCAGACTGTAAAAACTTACAACAACTAATGACACCATCTTTTCCCAATGAGGCAATGCCTGATGAGGCACTGTATACCTTGCTCTGCAAGTACCTGCTGAATGAAGCGGATACGGAAGAGCATGCGTGGGTGGAAGCATGGAAAGGAACGGATCCTGGTAACCAGGCCCTGCTTACCTCACTGGCTAAAGTATTGGATACTGCAGCAGCCAACGAAAAAGTGGTGGCAGCAGATACCGAATTCGCCTGGTCTCAGCTGAGTGAAAAAATGGATGACAAACCGGTATTAATTGCCATCAGGTCTAAAAGCCGCTTTATCTGGCTGAAAATTGCTGCGGTATTGTTGGTGGTATTTGGCGCCGGATGGTGGTTCCTGGCAGGTAATCATCCACAACAAACATATTCAGGCCCTGTAAAGGCTACGCTGCAGGATGGCAGCAGTGTGCAGTTATCGGCTGCTTCCAGGCTGGAAGTAGCCAGGGGCTTTAATGACCGTAACAGGAAAGTAAGCCTCACCGGTACCGCCACATTTGATGTAAGCGGCAGTGCTGCCAACCCATTTGTAATTACATTGGGCCGCACAGAAGTGAAAGTACTGGGTACCCGGTTCATGATCAATTATCAGCCTGGCACCGCCATGTTGAAAGTACATGTAAGCAGTGGTAAAGTAATGGTGATAGATCATGATAAAGAGGATAGCGTTATTCTCACAGATGGTATGCTGTTACAGAAAGATAATGAAAGACCCGCATTTCGTATAGCTTCCCACGTTACTGACATGGGAAAAAGATCACTGTCATTTTATGATACACCACTGGAAGAAGTATTACATACCATTACAGAAGTGTACGACATAAAAGTAGAAGTCATGAACACCGACCTGCTTAAATTGCCGGTTCGTGCTGACTTTACAGGAGAGTCTACGGATGATGTGATTAAAACGCTGGCACTGATGCTGAATGCGGGGTACGAAAAAACGAACGATAGACAATACAAATTGAAATAGCCATTAGCCGTTAGCTTTTAGCTTTTAGAAAATGCCGTGAAGATCACAAATGGTCCACACGGCATTTTCTAAAAGCTAAAAGCTAACGGCTAATGGCTGCTTACTGTCACCCTTTCAATTTAACTATACTATGTCGTTAGCCGTAAAACTGCTGACGGGAATATTTATACTATGTTTCCCACTAAACGTTTTTGGGTGGGACTGGCAAACAAGAGTAACCGTAGTAGTAAAGGACCAGCCGATAGAAATGATATGTGGATTATTGGAAAGAGAGTATGGTATTCATTTTTCATATAGCAGGGAACTTGTCAACTTGTCACGGAAAGTTACGTTAACAGCCCATAACCAGCGCCTTAGAAAAGTACTGGAAGAACTATTTGCCCCCGATGGTATCAGGTTTGCCCGTGTGGGTGACCAGGTGGTGCTATTGCCGGACCAGCGCACTACATGCACGATCAGCGGTTATATAAAAGACGCGGTGAGTGGTGAAAACCTGATTGGCGCCACTATATATTCGCCTGCATTAAAACAGGGTACTACCACTAATCAATATGGTTTTTTTAGTTTCACTACCGTAAAGGATTCCAATAGCCTGATCATCTCCTATATTGGCTATGCTCCCCGTTTACAGCCTGTTCCCCAGAAGGGAGATCAGCTGCTTAATATCTCCTTAAAGCCAGTGGGCAGTTTAAAAGAAGTGGTGATCAGTGGCAGAGAAAAAAGTAAGCTACAGGAACAAACCCAGATGAGCAAGGTGACCCTTTCCACTTCGGAATTGCAGGCCATGCCGAGGCTGCTGGGAGAGGTAGATGTAATGCGCACACTGCAGTCGATGCCAGGAGTAAGTGGTGGTATGGATGGTGCCGGAGGATTGTATGTAAGAGGAGGTAGCCCGGATCAGAACCTGGTGCTGATGGATGGAACACCGATATTTAATTTTTCCCATTTTTTTGGTGTGTACTCTTTGGTAAATGCCAATGTGGTAAAAACGACTGACCTGTATAAAGGCGCGTTCCCGGCACGTTTTGGCGGGCGCTTATCTTCTGTGGTGGATATTGCCATGAAGGAAGGGGATATGAACAATTATCACGGTGATATATCTATAGGGTTGATTGCGGCCAAATTCAATGTAGAAGGTCCTATTGTTAAGGGTAAAACTTCTTTTATGTTATCTGCCCGCCGCTCTTATCCGGATCTGCTGCTGAATGCAGCGATGAAGYCGGAAAATGCGCTGGGAAGCGGTGGTGATTTCAGGGCTTATTTTTATGATATCAATGCAAAAGTGAATCATATTTTTTCTCCCAAAGACCGGGTGTTCCTTAGTTTTTATAAAGGAGAAGATAATCTTTTGCTGAAAGAGACACCCTCCGACAGTGTGTTGGCAAACGACCCTGCGAAAAGTGGGGAAAGTTCAAAATTTCAGTTAGGCTGGGGTAATACGATTGCCGCTTTACGCTGGAATCATATTTACGGCCCCCGCTTATTTTCGAATATTACTGTGAACTATTCGCAGTATTCTTTCTTCACACAGTATGAAAATAAGTCAGTAGTATCTCCTTCCGCGGAGCTGTCGGATGTATATGGAAAATATAGCTCCATGATGGAGAACAGTGGAGGAAGAATTGATTTTGATTTCCGCCCTAATCCTAAGCATTCTTTCCGGTTTGGCGCCATTACTACCATGCACTATTTTAAGCCCGGGAACTCCTCTTTTCAAGATAAGGGCAGCCCGGTAAAACCGCTGGATACATTACAGTCGGTGCTGCGGGTAACGGGTGCCGAATTGTCGATGTACGCAGAGGATGACTGGCAGCTGCGGCCAAACCTGTTCACCAATATTGGTGTGCATGCTTCTGCCTTCCTGGTGCAAGGGCGCTTTTACTACTCCGTACAACCCAGACTGGGACTGCGTTACGTGCTGCCACGCAATTGGGCGGTAAAGGCGGCCTATACCCATATGAACCAGTATATTCACCTGTTGTCGAGTAATGGAACTTCGTTACCTACAGATATCTGGGTGCCTTCTACCCAGCGTGTAGCGCCTATGTTTTCGAAACAGGTGACGTTGGGTGTAGCTAAAACATCGGCCAACAACATGTACGAATGTACGCTGGAAGGCTATTTCAAATCCATGCACAACATGATTGAAAATAAGGAGAGCAATAATATTGTTAACCAGTTGGTGCCACGCTGGGATGAAAATGTGACAGTAGGAAAAGGCTGGAGCTATGGTGCAGAAGTGATGTTGCAGAAACGTAAAGGAACTACTACCGGTTGGATTGGATATACGTTGTCGTGGTCTACACGCCGTTTCCCAGGTGTGAACAACGATGAAATTTATCCTTATAAATATGATCACCGTCACGACCTTGAGCTGGTACTGATGCAACGTTTAGGTAAACATTGGGAATTCTCTGCGTCCTGGCATTATAACTCCGGTACGCCCATCACTATTCCTGTTTCCAGTTATACCGGTGTTGGCGGTGCGTCGCCGTGGGATCCCGGTGGTGGTCATACTTCCATTGATCGTTATGACAACTGGAATAATTATCGCGGCGCAGATATCCATCGGTTGGATATAGGAATTACGCATACCAAACAGAAGAAGCATTGGAGCCGAAGCTGGAACCTGAGCATATTTAATGTGTATAACCGGAAGAACCCGTTCTTTTATACAATGATGGATGATGCATCAGAGCAGAAGAGATATCTTTCGCAGGCTACTATTTTGCCCATATTGCCCAGTGTCACATACGCTATTAAATTTTAAAGAGATGTGCAGGAAACATTTTTCCGTAGGTACGGTATTGTTTGTCATGCTTTTGAGTGCATGTTCCAAAAGAGTAGAAATTAAGTTGCCTTATGAAGGCGACAAAATAGTGGTGAACACACTTATCCAACCGGATAGTGTGGTATATATCCGCGTAACCCGTAGTATACCATCCAATGTATTGGATGACAACGGCTATAAAGATATTCCCGGCAGTACAGTAACGTTATCGGCTGATGGCGTGTCGCTTACCCCATTACGCGTACAGCAGATCAATGGCTTTTCCTATTTTGTATCTGAGCAGAAAGCCGTGAGAGGCAAACAATACACAGTACAGGTGGCTGCACCAGGACTCACCTCAGTAACGGCTACGGATACACTACCGGTAGCACCTGATGTGAAAAATGCCGGTGCACAAAGAAATAGCAACCGCGTACAGTTTACATTAAAAGATGGCCGTGGCGCGGGAGACTATTACCGGATACGGATCTATGTAACGGATGATATTGGTGGGCAGGGAGCTTTCCGGCTTTTCCGGTTAGATCCTGCCTTCAATAATAACCTGGTGGATTTCTTCACCAAAAGCAGTTATAACAGCCTTGTAATGAGTGATGAACGCTTCGATGGCAAGGAAGTCAACTTTGTATTGCAAACAGCAGAACCTATCGCCGCACTGAGCCAGGTGACGGTGGAAGTTAGTACCCTCACCCGTGCTTCCTATGAATATTTCAGTACCATTACTGCACAAAAGGAAGGCGGCAATGTCGCGATTGGCAACCCCATACGCGTCTTTACCAATGTCACGAATGGCTACGGCATTGTAGGTGGCATCAATACAAGAAAAATGTTGTTTAAGGTTGAATAGCTGTTGAACAAGTGAAGCCCCGCATTACATCAGCGATACATGATAAAATGGCATAGTTATTAAAACTGGAAATCCTCCGCCTCTCCTCCTGCGATGGCGTTGTTAATGTCTACAGACATCGTAATGGAATGCTTGATAATTACGCTGTTTAAAGCTTTGTGAATGCCTGGTGTGGCAGTGCTGAGCGTCGGATAGTTTTCCGCTGCGAGCTTTTTAGCAGCTTCAATGAGTCCATCCTGTAAGTTTACAATTCTGATTTGTTCCTGCATAGTATCTTTATACATTGGCGATAGTGGGTCCAGTAACTCTTCCCAATCCATGAAAAATAATTTTATTGCAGTTATAAACACGTAGAAATCGATTTAGTTGCACCACGAACTAATTTTTTTTAGATTTCCCCGATTTATCATAGATTTCCCGGATTTGAACTATATGACTATGGCTCGTTGACACTGAAGAGAGGGCAATCCTGGCCCTCCCTTATGATAACAGCCAGAGTAAAGGAAACCAGTTTTCCTGGCTTGGTTTGCATCCCAATTTGGCTGATAAATATTTCCTGCGTTAGGGCAAGGCATTTATTAGCAAAGCTTTAACACGAGTCACGCTAATATCTTCGCTGCATTTTGCTAAAAGCTAAAAGCTAATGCCTAATAGCTGTTTCAATACTTTTCCCTTTTGCGTAACTCGTTTTCCTGATCCGAGCATTGTCCCCATTTTTCCTGCTTTACTTTTGTGCCATGTAAATAATACCCCGGAGTAATTTATAGCTAAAAAATACATCCGTTGTTTGCACCACAATATTCAGATAGATAGTTAAGAGTGATGAATTAAGTCCTGACAGCGGCCGTTATGCGGCCGCTGGAGGCACAAACCCATAGGCCCATGTGTAATTACCAGACATTGTATCACGGTTCGGCAGGATATGTTATCCGTTGCCCCCATTGTAAAGGAATTCAGCTTGCTTTTGGTACCACGGTTGTTAACCTTGATATTACAGAGTTTGAGTGCTTCAAAAAGATGGTCACCCGACTGGCGGATGACCATTGTTATTCAACAGAAAATGAAAAGATGATTTGTTTGCCTTTGCCAGCTGATCATGTAATGATGCTGGTAACTCCCGCTGAAATATGCACCCTGGCGAATATGACAGCGGAAGTGCAGGCGTTGCTGCACACGTATGATATCCTGGAAACATCTTCCGGATTCCTTAGTGCCGATTAGTGATGGAAGCCACCGCCTTCTTTCTGCGTCAGTGGTTTTCTTACCGGATTTTCTTCGAAGTATTTTACACAACGGGTGTAATCCTGGATAAGCATATCTGCCATATCCCGGCTAAATCCATGGCGTATTAATACACGTTGCACCACTATGTCTCTGGCATCACCGGTGAGGGGATAGGATGCGATCTGCCACCCACGTGAGCGGATTTTATCAGTAATGTCATAGAGCGTAAACCCATGATCGCCCGGCTTTAATGTCCAGCAGGCGCCTGGTAATCCTCCTTTACCATTGTAGAGGATATCGAAATGCCCCAGTTTTTCTATGGCTTCTGCTATGTAGGAAGCATGGTCCAGACAAGCTTGTTGTAACTTTTTATATCCCTCTCTGCCGTGACGCAGGAGATTATAGTATTGTGCTACTATTTGTCCACCTGGTCTCGAAAAATTCAACGCAAAAGTAGGCATGTCGCCGCCCAGATAATCTACCCGGAAAATCAATTCTTCCGGCAGATCTTCTTTTTCACGCCAGATAACCCAACCCACACCTAATGGACTCAGCCCATATTTATGACCAGATGCATTAATAGACTTTACACGTGGAATACGGAAATCCCACACCAGGTCTGGCGAAACAAATGGTGATATAAAAGCGCCACTGGCAGCATCCACATGGATAGGAATGTCCCAGCCTTTTTCCTGCTGCAGTTTATCCAGTGCATTCGCAATGTCTAATACCGGCTCATACATCAGCGTGAATGTAACACCGAAAGTAGGCACTACACCAATCGTATTTTCATCTACCAGTTCCAGTACTTTTTCCGGCGTTAAATTATAACGGCCATGTTCCATTCCTACTTCACGCAGTTCTACATCAAAATATCTGGCAAACTTATGCCAGCACACCTGTACCGCACCACAAATAAGATTGGGTTTATCAGTAGATTTACCTTCTTTCTCTCTTCTTTTGCGCCATTGCCATTTCAATGCGAGGCCGCCCAACATAGCTGCTTCGCTGGATCCTGTAGTGCTGCAACCCATAGTGATGGCACTTTCCGGAGCATTGAACAAATCAGCTAAAATATGTACACACCTGTCTTCAATCTCGGCAGTCTGCGGATATTCATCCTTGTCGATCATGTTTTTATCCAGGCATTCATCCATTAATTTATGTACATATTCGTCCAGCCACGTCTGACAAAAAGTAGCGAGGTTCATCCTGGAATTGCCATCCAGCATTAATTCATCATGTACCAGGTGATACACTGTACGCATGTCCTGCGCCTCACCAGGTATCTTGTATTTAGGAATGCTTTCCATGCTGTCTGCAGATGCGTACAACCCTAAACGGGAATTTTCATTCTCTTTTTTCTTGGTGAATAATGGCATAACAATATGGGCTTAATTGTTAGAAATTCTTTTGATGTCTAACAACGTGATGGAACACTTGTTCAGCTATCAATAGAAAAATAGCGCGGATGCTATATAAATTGAATTTCACTGAACAAATGGGGAATGACCTGTGTTACCTATTACGACCTAAATTATGACCATTTTCTTCTTCTTATAATACAGATATAAATGAACTGGTTACATCATACATTCCAGGAGTATCCTGAGTTAGCCGTGTTCCTCACATTGGCAGCGGGCTATTTTATAGGCAGTATCAAGATCGGTAAATTTTCGTTAGGATCCGTAACAGGTGTATTGCTGATGGGTGTACTGGTGGGGCAGATGGATATACAGGTATCTGCCAACGTGAAATCAGTTTTTTTCCTGATGTTCCTGTTTACAGTAGGGTATGCCGTAGGTCCGCAGTTTTTCCGTGGCCTCAAAAAAGATGGATTGCCGCAGGTATTGTTTGCAGTGCTCATGTGTGTGGTATGCCTGATTGCTCCCTGGTTATTGTCTATCCTGATGGGCTATAACGTAGGACAGGC
Organism: Chitinophaga sp. 01L420; assembly: GCF_056399985.1. Lineage (NCBI taxonomy): Bacteria > Pseudomonadati > Bacteroidota > Chitinophagia > Chitinophagales > Chitinophagaceae > Chitinophaga > Chitinophaga sp. 01L420. The sequence goes on along the minus strand of NZ_JBFTSK010000005.1, from coordinate 175,290 downwards.
GGCCGGTTTGATTGCCGGTTCACAAACCATATCTGCTGTAATGGGTGTGGCCGCAGATACCATTAACCAGGTAAATCTTTCCCCTGATCAGAAACAGTTGATGATAAATGCAATGCCGGTTTGTTATGCGGTGACTTACATTTTTGGTACTGCGGGTTCCGCATGGTTGCTGTCAAGTGTGGCGCCTATGATGCTGGGTGGTATTGACAAAGTAAGGGCGGCCTGCAAGGAGCTGGAAAAAACAATGGGGGCCGGAGATCCTTCCCAGGACCCGGGTATGCGCTCCGCATTTATTTCCGTCACCTTCCGGGCTTATCTTATCAGCGAAAAATCTATTGCTGCGGGGAAGTCTGTAAAGCAACTGGAAGATGAGTTAATGGGACGTGAACACCGGTTGTTTGTAGAACGTATACGTCAGACAGCAGATAAGAAAATAACGGAGCCCACTCCTGAATACGTGATTAAAGCCGGTGATGAAATTGTACTCAGTGGCCGCAGAGAGTTTATCCTGGGCGAAGAAGAAAATATTGGTAAAGAAATTATAGATCTAGACCTGCTGAATTTTCCGGTGGAGAATGTAATGGTATTTGTGATTAATAAAGAAGCGATTGGCAAAACGATCAGGGAACTACGCGCAATGGATTATATGCACGGCATACCGGTACAAAGTATACGGCGTGCGGGTATCGCGATGCTTGTATATCCTGAAGCGGTGTTGGAAAGAGGTGATAATATACAGTTGGTGGGGTATAAAAGAGATATGGACAGAGCGGTCGCACATATTGGTTACGCCGATATTCCTACCGACAAAACAGATATGATTTTTGTGGGGCTGGGTATTGTATTGGGTGGCTTGATTGGTGCGATGAGTATTCGTGTGGGAGGAGTGCCGCTCAGCTTAAGTACCAGTGGTGGCGCGTTGATCATGGGACTGGTGTTTGGCTGGTTACGTTCCCGGCACCCGGCCTTTGGCAGAATTCCTGAACCAGCTTTGTGGGTGATGAATAATGTGGGACTGAATACCTTTATTGCTGTGGTGGGTATTACCGCGGGACCCAGCTTTGTGGCTGGTTTCAAAGAAGTGGGCTGGGGATTGTTTTTAGTTGGTATTGCTGCTACGAGTATTCCGCTGATTGTGGGCGTGTTAATGGCTAAATATATTTTTAAATTTCATCCTGCATTGATCCTGGGATGTACCGCCGGCGCCAGAACAACTACTGCGGCGCTTTCTGCTATACAGGATGAGGTACAGAGTAACCTTCCTTCGCTGGGATATACTATCACATACGCAGTAGGAAATACGCTCCTGATCATCTGGGGAGTAGTGATTGTGATACTGATGACTTAAATCCGTAGTGAAAACTATTCATCATAAATGAAATATATCGTGATAGCAAAATCTACCCGTTATTTACGTGTATTCATTTGCGTTATATGTATGTCTGTGGCATCTTCGTATGCCCTGGCGCAAAAGGATACTACAGAGAATGGTAAAGGTCTGACCCGTAATATGATTGAAGGTGGAAAGTATCAGGGCTTCCTGTTCACCGATGTAAAAGGCATCCGGTTGCAATTCAGTGGCTATGTGCAGGCAGATTATATCCACGACTTTATGCAGATCAGCAACATACATGCGATGCAGCCTTCTACGATTACGGTACCTACGGTTACAGAAGGCAACACCGCCTTTACGGTTCGCCAGTCACGCTTTGCCTTTACGGCTTTTGGAGCACCCGATGCAAAAGGACGCGCATTAAAAGCCGTACTCGAATTTGATCTATGGGGTAGTCTTTCCGGCGCACCCAGGTTGCGCCACGCTTATATACAACACGGCAAATGGACCTTCGGACAATACTGGAGCAACTTCATGGATGATGATAACTGGCCTAACATCATGGACTACTGGGGCCCTAACTCCTACGTATGGACGCGACAGATACAGTTGCGGTTTACACAACAGATCAGTACTTCCATGAAATTTTCTGTATCTGCAGAACAGCCGGGAGGAGATTTGTCTATACCAGATATCTGGAAAAGCAGAACGAACTTCCCGGATGTAACGGCCGCTTTTCAAAAGAATTTTGGCAAAAATAATGGCAGTCATGTACGCTTATCCGGTTTGATGCATCCGATGGATTACAAAAACGCAGACAAAGACAACAAAACCAATATAGGTGGCGCTTTTAACCTGTCCGGTAATATTGATCTGGGTAAAAATGATGACGTGAAATTCCAGTTTGCCTACGGTAGCGGCTATGCGAAATACAGTGAAGATATCAGTGGACAGGGATATGATGGGTTTGCAGGTATGAATGATAAGAGCATCAAAAATATCAATATGCTCGCCACCTGGTTGTACTTTGATCACTTCTGGACTAAAAGTCTGGGATCTACTATCGGATATGGCTATCTTCGCCTGAATACCCCGGATCTGGCATTACCCGATGCGGCCATTAAAGCCACACACTATGCGTCTTTCAATACCACTTATTACTTCACCACCTTCTTTAAAATAGCAGGAGAAGTATTGTATGGGAAAAGGGAGAACAGGGATAATACCTACGGAGAAGATGTCCGTGCGCAGTTCAGTGCGTTCTTCAAATTCTGATCATCTGCATAAAATCATACACCATGAAAATTATAATTGGATTAGTCATGCTGCTGACACTGGGTGTTACAGATGCTTATTCCCAGAAGCGTGCGAAACCAGTTGATTACAATGCTGTCATTAACGAGGCATTTAATTTATATAAAAATGAAAAGGGAGGAAAGAATGCAGATTATATTCCTTACCTCGACAAAGTAGATTCCGACATGTATGGCATTGTGCTGGTGACTACGGAAGGACAAGTGTACCAGGTAGGAGAAACAAAGTTTGAATTTGGTATTGAGTCGATAGAAAAAGTATTTACACTTTGTATGGCGATGGAAATTGTGGGCGATTCCGTAATCCTGCAAAAAGTGGGCGCTGATCAAACGGGTTTGCCTTTTAACTCCGTACCAGCTATAGAACTGAATGGACAAAAGCCATCAAATCCCCTGGTAAATGCAGGCGCCATGGCTACTTCCAGTTTGCTCACCAGTCACTTTGGTCATGCGGATGCCTGGGATAAGGTGAATGCATATTTCGCCAGGTTTGCTGGTCGTAATCTAACCGTGCTGGATGAGCTGTATAAATCAGAAGCCGCTACCAATCAGCATAATCAGGCTATTGCGATGTTGCTGAAATCATATGGATATATGTATGATGATCCTATATATGCCTGTGATTTTTATACCAAACAATGTTCTTATGGCGTAAATACCCGGGATTTGGGTATTATGGCGGGCACGCTGGCAAATGGTGGTGTGAATCCTATCACCAAAGAACGGTTGATCCGCGAAAAATATGTTCCCAAAGTACTGGCCATTATGGGGACAACAGGATTATATGAAACTACGGGCGACTGGATGTTTAAGGTAGGGTTACCCAGTAAAAGCGGTGTTGGGGGTGGTATTATATCCGTAGTGCCCGGCAGGTTTGCGGTTGCTGTTTTTTCTCCTCCACTGGATAAAGCCGGTAATAGCGTACGTGCCCAGCAAGCGATCAAATATATTTCCGATAAGCTGGAAGCCAATGTGTATGTAGGGAAATAATTATCATCTCTGTATGGCAAATTTGGTGAACAGTACCGGGAGTTCCGGTGGCTGTTCACCAATTATTTTTCGAGGTTAATTCGTAAATTCATAAAACAAGTTATCACATTAACATGTTTTAGAGCTATGGATGTCAAGGATTATTATAAGGTACTGGGAGTCGAGAAAGCGGCAACAGCTGAACAGATTAAGAAGGCCTACCGTAAACTGGCGGTGAAGTATCATCCGGATAAGAATCCCGATAATAAAGCCGCGGAGGATAAATTTAAAGAGATTAATGAAGCCTACGAAGTGTTGAGCGACGCAGAGAAGCGTAAGAAATATGATCAGTTCGGGGAAAATTATAAATATTACGAACAGCATGGTGGCCGGCCGGAAGATTATGACTGGTCGCAATATGGCGGTGGTGGCGGACAGGGCCGCACGCGTTCCTATAGCAGTGGCAATATGGATGATATGTTTGGCGGAGGGGAGGGTAATTTCTCTGATTTCTTTGAACAACTTTTTGGTAGCCGTTTTTCCGGCGGTGGCGGAGGGCGCCGGCAACAACAGGGACCTGGCCGCGGCCGGGATGTGCAGGCCACTATGGAAGTATCGCTGGAAGATGCTTATGCCGGTGCTACCCGGCAGGTAGAAGTAAATGGCAGCCGGCTGAACATTAAGCTGAAGCCTGGTTTATACGAAGGTCAGGTGATCCGGTTGAAAGGGAAAGGTAATCCCGGCCGCAAAGGCGGAGAAAACGGCGATCTGCTGATCAGCATTCATCTGGCGCCACATCCTAAATTTGAACTGAAAGGACAGGATATTTATACAGATCTGGCCTTGCCTTTGTATACCGCTGTATTGGGTGGTAAAACGATCGTATATACACCCGGCGCCGACCTGAATATGAATATTCCGGCAGGCACAGACAGTGGGAAAGTGTTTCGTTTAAAGGGTAAAGGAATGCCAGCCTACGATAACAGCGGAACGGCGGGAGATCTATATATCAAAGCAATGGTACATATACCAAAAAACCTTTCCGAAAAGGAAAAAGAACTGTTTCAGCAACTTTCACAATTAAATGAGAATGGCGATGCTTAAACTTTTTGATTACCTGGAAGAAGTCATATCTACTGAGCGGATTTCACAGCCGAACAACCCCAAGCTGTTATATACCGCCAGCGAAATCATGCAGGAACTGGGCTATGGCCAGTCCGGAATGGAACAGGAGCCACTGGACAGGGCAATGCACGCCTGTGCTGCATTGAATATCCCGGTGGACTTTAATTTCAAGAAAGTATTTTGTTTTAAAGACGGTGAACTAACCACGGACTGGCAATTATCAGAACTGGCGACTTACCTGTTTATGATCAATTGTAATCCATTGAATCCTTTTGTGGCTAAAGCACAACTGATCTTTATGATGAAAGACCGAGTATGAGAGATATCAACCGTACCGGTATCCTGATAGTGGTTATTATGGGCACTACCATGGCCGGAATAGATTCCAGTATTGTAAATATATCCCTTCCCGTTATGAGCAAGCAGTTTAACTGTACGCTGTCGGAAATAGAATGGGTGATTACAGTATACATGCTTAGTTTTTCTGTATTAATGCCATTGACCAACTGGCTGAAAAACAGGATAGGTTTTTTTAATCTTTATATCGGCGCCATCTCTCTTTTTACATTAGGCTCGCTGATGTGCGCCCTGTCTACCAACCTGGATTCCCTGCTGACCGCACGGGTGGTACAGGCGCTGGGAGGCGGTGCTATGGCGCCCACGTCCATGGCCATCATTTCTTATGTATTTCCAGCCAGGGTGCGCGGCACTGTATTAGGTTGGTGGGGATTGGGTAATCTCGTAGGGCCTGCGCTGGGACCTACTTTAGGGGGGATTCTTACGGAGAAATTCGGCTGGCCTTCTATCTTTTATATTAATCTGCCTATAGGTATAATAACGGTAGTCCTGGCTTTCCGGTACCTGGGCGTATTACGTAAACAGCCCAAGCTCAAGCTACCCTTTGACCTGACCGGTTTTGTAGCGCTTACCATCTTCCTGGTATGTTTGCAGTACGGTATTGCCAGGGCGGAAGTGGTGGGAATTACTTCTCCCGAAATATTGGCTACACTGGGAGTGTCGCTGCTGGCATTTGCATTTTTTATATGGATAGACAAACAGAAAAAGGATCCGATTATGGACCTGGCACTGTTTACCAATTACTCATTTGTGAGTTGTATCCTCGTCACTATTTCCCGGTCTGCGGCCTTGTTTGGCGGCCTCTTTCTGATGCCTTTCCTGCTACAGGAACAAATGGGCTTTTCTGAAGGTATATCCGGGTTGCTCATATTGCCCAATTCCGTTTTTATGGCAGCATTGATGCCTTTTGCGGGCCGTTGGTCCGATAAGCATGGCTCCAGGGAAATTTCTATCTTGGGCATCACCTTGCTGGCTGTTTCTATGTACCTGTTTTCCATATTGGACCGGGGAAGCAGTATCAGCGGCGTCATTACTGCGATGGTGGTACGGGGACTTGGTATGGGACTATTACTCGCGCCGTTGAATGCCGCTACCCTGAGTGCGGTGAGGCCCAGCGAGGTAACGATGGCCTCTTCCATCAGTACGCTGATGCAGCAGGTGGGCGGTGCCATTGGTATTGCAGTACTGGCCATTATTACACAGGCGGCTTATAATAAGCATGTATTGGCCGGTATGTCCAACATGCCTGCGCATCACCTAGCGTTGCGGGAAGGATTTCATATTTCCCTGATCATATTGTTGGTAACCCTGATCCCAGCCTGGTTCCTGCCCCGTAGAAATGTGGTGTTAAAAGATACCGATGCGCATATAGATACCTGATTTTTTTACTGCATGATTATTGGTTAATATCGGTGAACTTTTTCGGTACTTATGGCAACAATTGGTAAGAAGCATATCCTGATGATTGATGATGATGAAGATGATTTTTTCCTTGTAAATTCTTTGCTACAGGATATTTCACCGGATCAATATGTATTGCAATGGGTATCTTCCTATAAAGAAGGTTTGCTGGCAATAGAAGCACGCTCACACGATCTTTACCTGGTAGACTACCGCCTGGGATCGCATACAGGGATTGATGTGTTGCATCATTTCCGCAATCTGGGATATAAAGCCCCTGTAATCCTGTTCACCGGAAAAGGGGATTATCACATAGATAAGGAAGCTATGCAGGCCGGTGCGGCAGATTATCTCGTGAAAAGCGAAATCAATGCCGCCTTGTTGGAAAGAGCTATTCGTTACACCCTGGATAAGTTTAATCACCTCCTCGCCATTGAAAAAAGTGAAAAACGCTACTTCAGCATTTTCGAAAAATCCAATGATCTTATTCTGCTGGCAGACTGTGAACACAAAATTGTGGCGGCCAATCCTGCTGCCCTTCATGTGTTGAACTATAATGAAGAGGAGCTGTACAACAGCCATCTCCAGGGTTTGTTTGCGGAAGAACTGGTGATTAAGGATTTTCTGGAACAGATTTGTTCTGAAGAGGGGGTGGTGCAAAAGGAATATGTTTTTCGCGGAAAATCAGGCCAGCAGCTGGATGTAATGATCAATGCATCTTTGTTAGATGAGAAAAAACAGCTGTATTTATGTATCATCCAGGACATTACTGCCCGTAAACGCAAGGAACGGGAGAAACAGCAACAGGAAAAGTTTGCGATAACCGGTCGTATAGCCCGCTTAATAGCCCACGAAGTACGCAATCCGCTCACCAATATTTTACTGGCGGTTTCCCAGATTAAAATGGAACCGCTGGCCGAAACCGAAGATGCACAGTTGTACCTGGATATCATGGAACGCAACTGTCATCGTATAAATCACCTGGTAACAGAGCTGTTACAGTCTACCCGCATGTCTGAGTTAAACATGCTGCCACTGGGGCTGAATATACTCGTGGAAAAGGCATTGCACCTGGCGGCCGACCGGTTGCAACTGAATAATATTTCGGTGGTAAAGGAACTCTGCGAGCCGGATTGTAAGATCCTGGCGGATGAAGACAAAATCCTTATTGCATTTCTGAATATTATTATCAATGGTATTGAAGCCATGAAGGCGGGCGAAGGCCGCCTGGGTATTCATTCCTGGCAGGACGCAGAACGTGTATTTATTCGTATATCCGACAACGGTAGTGGTATATCTGAGCAGAACCTGGCTAAATTATTTGAACCATTTTTTACCAATAAAACGAAAGGTACAGGGCTTGGACTTACTGCCACCCAGAATATTATTTTGCAGCATCATGGCAGCATTACAGTAGACAGTGCTTTGGGAGAAGGTACCAGTTTCCTGATTAGTTTCCCGATAGAAGAAAAACAGTCATAAAAAAAACGGCGACCTTATGCAGGCCGCCGTTCTTGCTTTATAAATAGGTTTATATATTTTCTTCTGCCTTAATACCTGTTTGTGTAAAGATGATTTTGCGTTGTTTGTACAGGTTGCCGATAGTCATTTTAAATGTTTTTTTACTCATACCAAAGAACTCCTGAATTTCTTCCGGAGATGATTTATCATGGTATGGCAGGTAGCCATCATTTTCCTGCAGGAGCCGCAGTACTTTCTCTGCTTCATCTTCTACCCTTTCAAATCCTGGCTTGCCGATGATCAGGTCTATTTTATCTTCTTTGATCTGACGGATAAAGCCTTTCATTTTGTCGCCAATTTCCAGGGAACGGAAAATTTCGTTGTGGTGCAGGATTCCAGTGTGCAGATTATTGATGATGGCAACAAAGCCGATGTCGGTGCGGCGATAGATGACCAGGTCTACGGGGTCTTTTTCTTTTACAGTGAGGTTTTCATTGCTGAGGAACCTATCCAGCTTTTCGGTGGCTGCCAGGCGACCGGTTTGCTCATCGATGTATATTTTCACCAGGTATTCCTGTCCTGGTGCCATACGGGTCAATTGCTGAGAGGTGGCAACAAAAAGGTCTTTCATGAGTCCCCAGTCGAGAAATGCACCTTGTTTGGTGACGCTCACGGTTTTCAGCAGTACAATATCCCCTACAATACCGAAAGGACGCTGGGTGGTAGCAATAAGGCGGTTTTCAGAATCATGATACAGGAACACTTCGAGCTCATCGCCCACCCGTGTACCTGCTGGTACAAACCTTGTAGGGAGCAGGATTTCCTGATCTACTCCTTCCAGGTATACACCAAAGTCAGCTTCCTTTTTTACCCTTAACTGGTTGTATTCACCCACCTTTATCATAAAAATTCGATTAATTGTCAGGGTGCAAGTTACTTATAGATTGCCGGATTGCGAGAATCATATTCTCCTTACTTTTGTAATCATCAGCTATTCAGTGAGTACTGTAATTCCGGAATGACTGATCTAAACCAACCAAACCATCTTATGACGATTTTATCATTCACCCTGATCCTCCTATGCGGAGCCTTTATGGCTGGACTGCTGGGGTCGCTGACCGGTTTAGGTGGCGGCGTAGTGATCATACCCTTGCTGACCCTTGTATTTCATGCAGACATCCGCTATGCCATTGGTACTGCGTTAGTGGCTTCTATTGCCACTTCTTCCGGATCGGCTTCTGCCTATGTAAAAGAAGGAATTACCAACATCCGACTAGGCATGTTCCTCGAAATTGCCACTACCACAGGTGCTGTGGTGGGGGCGCTGATAGCGGTATACATGCCTACCAATGTGGTAGCGATTATTTTTGGGCTGGTACTCATTTTCTCCTCGCTGATGTCTTTCCGCAAAAAGATAGCCGTACCTACCGGGGAACAACAGAGTAAACTGGCGGCACAGCTGCGGCTTAACAGTAGCTACCCTACTGCAGAAGGAACGGTTAACTACGAGGTACACCATGTGCCGGGCGGTTATTTCATGATGACTTTTGCCGGCGTGATGTCGGGCCTGCTGGGGATTGGTTCCGGCGCGTTAAAAGTACTGGCCATGGATAACATCATGCGTATCCCATTTAAAGTATCTACAACTACCAGCAATTTTATGATTGGGGTAACAGCAGCTGCCAGTGCGGTCGTGTATCTGCAGCGGGGTTACATCTCTCCCGGATTATGTATGCCGGTGGTACTGGGCGTGCTGGCAGGAGCTTTTGCCGGCTCTAAATTGCTGACCCGTGCCAATGTGAAGTGGTTGCGTATAGTCTTTAGCGTTGTAATCGGTTTCCTGGCGCTGCAGATGATCTTTAATGGTGTTACCGGAAAATTATAAACGATGAAACAACTTTCAAATTATTTCCGGGACAAGGATATTCAGCAGTTGATAGGAAAACAATTACGCGTGGGCGTGATCGCTTCCAGTATCATTGTATTTATTGGTGGCATCATTTACCTGATCCGTCATGGGCACGAACAGCCCTCCTATGGCGATTTTACCGGGGTGCGGGAAGGATTGACCAATCTGCCGGGTATCTGGCAGGGCGTGATGGAAAACAGAGGAATGAATATCATTCAGCTGGGAGTAGTATTACTGATTGCTACCCCTATTATTCGTATAGCCTTTTCTGTTATAGCCTTCCTCATAGAGAAAGATTACCTGTATGTGGTGATTACGTTGATCGTGCTGGGGATTATTTTATTCAGTATGTTGGGAGGATTGGCGGGATAGCCTTTCTTAATTAGCCGTTAACTGTTAGTAGTTTCAGATAGCATTGCTTATCTGAAACACTAACAGCCAACGGCTGTTTTAATTATCCGGCATTAGAAATTTCCAGTTTTATGACGGTAGATATCGCATCAGGCGCCTGCTCAGGCACGTTGATCAACAGGTCATCTGTACCGGTGGTAGTGATGAGCTTTTTACCGTTTGCGAGTAACTTCGCACTGTTTACTTTTCCTTTTACGCCAGGTACATGCAATTGACCATTGGCAGGCCAGTTGAACACATGCAGGTACAGCGTGGTATTGTTACCATTTCTCTTCTGGGTGCAACGACCCCAGTCTATGGCTGGTAGCGGGCTGCCTTGTGTGGCATAAATGGCTTCTCCATTTACCTTCATCCACTGGCCTATGCCTTTCAGTGCAGTGAGACTGCCTTCGGGGAATTGACCGCTGGCATCGGGGCCTACATTCAGCAGGTAGTTACCGTTTTTGGAGGCGATGTCTACCAGGTTACGTATAAGCGTTTCCGTGCTTTTCCATTTATTATCAAAACTTTTATATCCCCAGGTGCCATTCATGGTCATGCAGGTTTCCCAGTCACGTCCGTCCAGTTCTGACTGGTTAGGGATTTTTTGTTCCGGTGTTTTATAGTCGCCTGCGAAGTTGGGGCGTTTCAGGCGGTCGTTGGTGATGATATTGGGTTGCAGTGCGAGTACATCCTGCAGCTTTTGTGCATATTCATCTGTCATATTGGTAGGGGTATCCCACCATAATACAGCTACTTCGCCGTAGTTGGTCAGCAGTTCCTTTACCTGTGGTACTGCTACTTTATCAATGTAATCGGACATGGTAGCACTGGTTTGCAGTGGATCCCAATGACCGCTGTGTGCTTGTGTGTAAGCATCTATTTGTGCGGAATCCGGATTAGGCCAGCCTTCAGTCGCTACTTTGCGGGCAACAGCGCCACCGGGGTTATTCCAGTCCTGTGCCTGTGAATAGTAGAAGCCCAGTTTAATACCATATTTTTTGCAGGCAGCTGCCAGTGGCTTCAGCACATCTTTGCCGTATGGGGTGGCATCTGCGATATTCCATTTGCTGGCGTTGGATTTAAACATAGCAAATCCATCGTGGTGTTTGGCTGTGATTACGATGTATTTCATACCTGCATCCTTGGCTGTTTTCACCCAGGCGTCTGCATCATATTTAACAGGGTTAAATTGTTTGGCAAACTGCTGATATTCAGTAACGGGTATTTTGGCGCGGTTCATAATCCATTCGCCGCCGCGGGCTACCTGCTGTCCTTTATAGTTGCCGGCCAGCTGGGCATAGTCGCCCCAGTGAATGAACATGCCGAAACGGGCATTGCGCCACCATTGCATGCGCTGATCATGGGTCAGTGTATTTTGTGCGAATAGGATGGATGCCGGAATCAGCAGCGCCACCAGGAACAGAATCCCTTTTTTCATAAACATAATGTGGATGTTGCATATTATGCAATCGTTTGCATGATACGGGTAAAAAATAAGCGCAGGGCGCTCTTATCTTCCTAATTACCTACTAATGTCTATAAAAAAAACGGACCAGAATGGACTGATTTTACCAGAAGCTAATATTTTTTTATGTAGATATTTTGTTTGGGAAGATTTGTGCTTCAAAAACAAAATATCTACATAAATATAGTTATCATCAGGCCATTTCTACTTCACGCAGTTCCAGCATCTGGGTGGTCCATACACGCAGTTCATCTACCAGTGCAGGGTTGTTCAGCAGGGACTGTCCGTAGGAAGGGATCATTTTTTTCAGTTTGATCTGCCATGCTTCTGTTTCCACTTCTTCCTTGAAGCAGCGTTTCAGCAGGTTGAGCATGATAGAAACGGCGGTAGATGCACCAGGAGATGCTCCCAGCAGCGCAGCAATGGAGCCATCGGCTGCACTCACTACTTCTGTACCGAATTCCAGGATGCCACCATGTTCAGGATCTTTTTTGATCACCTGTACACGTTGTCCGGCAATTTCCAGTTCCCAGTCTTCCATCTTAGCTTCCGGGAAATATTCGCGCAGCGCTTCCAGTCTGTCTTCCGGCTTCTGTCTTACCTGTGCAATCAGGTATTTGGTCAGCGGAATATTATCCAGGCCGGCAGACACCATAGGGCGTATGTTATTGGCTTTGATAGATAAAGGCAGGTCCATGAAAGAACCGTTTTTCAGGAACTTGGTGGAGAACCCGGCATAAGGTCCAAACAGCAGGGCTTTTTGTCCGTCAATCATGCGGGTATCGAGGTGAGGCACCGACATAGGAGGCGCACCTACAGAGGCTTTGCCATATACTTTTGCGCGGTGTTGTTCAATTATTTCCGGATTGTTGCAACGCAGCCATTGTCCGCTTACCGGGAAACCGCCAAAACCTTTTCCTTCCGGAATGTCTGACTTTTCCAGTAATGGCAGAGAACCGCCACCAGCACCAATAAATACGAATTTTGTTTTGACACTTTGTTTTTCGCGGGTTTCACGGTTTTTCACCCTGATCACCCAGCTGCCATCCGCTTCTTTTTTGAAATCACGTACGTCATGATTGAAGTGAAGGGATACGCCGTCCAGTTTTTCCAGGTGGTTAAACAGGGCGCGGCTCAAAGCCCCAAAGTTCACGTCTGTCCCCATTTCCATATGGGTAGCCGCTACTTTTTGAGTCGCATCACGACCTTTCATCACCAGGGGCATCCAGCTATTCAGCTTTTCGGGATCTTCCGAATACTCCATTGTTTTGAAAAGATGACACTGCTGCAGGGCTTTGTATCTTTTTTTGAGATAATCCACATTCTCTTCTCCCCAAACAAAACTCATGTGGGGAATACTTTGTATAAAGTTGTGCGGATTGGAAATGATGTTATTTTCTACCAGGTAGGACCAGAATTGACGGGACACTTCAAATTGCTCTGCAATGTTCACCGCTTTTTTAATGTCTACTGATCCATCCTGTTTCTGTGGCGTGTAGTTCAACTCGCAAAATGCAGAGTGACCGGTACCGGCATTGTTCCATGCATCGGAACTCTCTGCTGCAGCCACATCCAGTCGTTCAAAAATTGCAATGGTTAACTCAGGTTCCAGCTCTTTCAGGAGCATTCCCAGTGTGGCGCTCATAATTCCGGCGCCGATTAAAACCACATCCGGACCTGTTCCAGCTGTACTCTTGCTTCTAAACATAACCCCATTTTTATTCGAGGTGCAAAGTTACAATCAAAACAATTATGCAGGGTGATTAAATTGCTCGTTTGCTACACTTTAACAATACTATTACAATTCTTTCTGAACGGATTGAAAGTTTTGAATGCATGGAGAAGTATATATAATTTTATATTTTGGTTAAGCATCTGGTAATTAAATAATTGACTGCCGGGAAATATTATTTTTATTTTATGATGAACAGACGTGCATTTTTTAAGGGAATATCCGCTGCCGTAGTCATATCTGCCTGTGGTAAAATAGTATCCGCCGTTACTCACCGGCATTTCGACAGCAAAACAATTTTCCGCTTTGCGGTAGGGTCTGACTGGCATTTTGGAGAACCCAAAACGCCGTCGGAGCAATATTTCCAGGACCTGCAAGATGCTTTTAACCAGTACCAGCAACAGTATCCCTGCGAATTTTTTGTGCTCAACGGAGACATTATCCACAATGATCCCGCCCTCCTGTTGCCTGCTGCCGCCAAATTAAAGCAATTGCATCCAAAATTGTTTGTTACCCATGGTAATCATGACATGGTAACGGCTGCCGACTGGGAACAAGCCTGGGGCTATTCCCTGAATCACGATGTGGTAGTAGGAAAGCAGGTGATTTTGCTGGGAAACACGGCAGATGAGAAAGGGAAGTACCTATGTCCCGATGTGCCCTGGTTTGCCCGTAAATTGGAGCAATACAAGRACGCCACCAATATATTCATCTTCTTACATATCACCCCGGTAAAATGGACCGATAACGGGCTGGATTGCACCGAATTTCAGGCGCTGATTAAAAAATACCCGAATATCAGGGCCATCTTTRACGGACATGACCATGACCAGGATAGTGTGAAAATGCTGGATGACTCCAAAATACCTTTCCTATTCGACGGACATATTGGCGGTAGCTGGGGTGTAGGCTATCACGGCTTTCGCGTAGTGGAATTAAAGGAAGATGGCAGCCTCCTCTCCTTTATCATGAACCCGCTTACGCGCCAGAACGAACGCGTATTTCCGAAAGTTTAGCTATTTTGCCGGTACATTCGGGATGCTAAAAGAAAAACTATGCTGGAGGAACTTGAAAAAGACTATGGATTTACCTATCCAACGCTCTATAAACAATTATATAAAGATGGAATGCTGGACTGGGGAGAGTTTGGTGAAGAGTGGCTGGACAAGGTATATCCAGCAATAAAAACAGCTCCGCCCTTACTGCTCTATGCCAATGATCTTGAAATGATGGCGCTGACAACAGTGGATGAAGAAATGGATGAAGGACTGCTGTTTGCCGATCCTGTTCATAAGTTTGTTCCTTTTGCTATGAGTGGTGCCGGCGACTGGTTCGCGTTTTACTTCAATTTGCAGGATGGCGATGATGTGCCCATTGTACAGGTATTTCATGATGTGAATGAAGCCTGTATACTGGCTAAAAACCTGCAGGACTTTATATTTCTTCAAATGCTGGAAGCGGTAACAGACCTGGATCCTAAATATCCATCCCTGATCGTTCATGGTAATATGAAAGAGAATTGCGCGAACTTTCTGCGTACCCATGCTCCCTATCTTACGTCCCATCAGGCGCAGATTATTGAGGCGGTATATGATTTTGGAAGGCTCACCAATGTAGCCTTACATGAAATCGTAGAGAAGGAAATGAATTTCGAATGGTTGGATAGCAGTTTTCCTTACCAGGTGAAAGGATAATAATATCATAAGAAAGCCGCTCTCATAGCGGCTTTCTTATGATATCTACTCTTTATAAAAATCAATCAGTGATCCAAAATACTGTTCATTCCAGCCGGAAGTAATATCATCATAAGCCTCATCCGGAATATTGGTATGCTTTAATTCCACATCGGTGCCTTTGGGCGATGGATGCAGTTTAATGGTAACAATAGAAGGATTTTCTGCTTCCTCTTCTTCATCTTCCCCGAAATACCATTGCTGCACAATTTTCTTGTCCTGCTCAAATTCCAGGTTTTTGCCTACAATACTTGCTTCCCATAAAGCAAACTCAGAACCGGGTTCTGTAGACATTTCTGCTACTTCACCTGTCCACAGCTGAATGGTAGCGGGATTGGTGAGGGCGGCGTATACTTCTTCCGGCGGAGCAGACAGTATAAAATGTTTTTTATAATCTTTCATGGTTTCAAAGCTACTGAATTGATGAATTATTATTTACTTTTCTATAAAAATTGAGTGTATGCAATTTACCAAACTGATCCCAAATATATTTTATTCGGATATGAATGTGGGTTTGCAACTTTTTGTAGACACACTTGGTTTTATAATCGCTTACAGAGATGATAGCGGAGAACAGCCTTTCTGTATCATCAAACGGGACACCCTGGTGATTCACCTGATAGAAAGCCATGAATGGGCGATTAAAGACCGGCCTGAAATACGGCTGGAAACAGATGATATTGAAGCCGCCTATGCACAGGTAAAAGCAGCTCATCCGGAACTGCTGCACCCTAATTTACCGGAAGTTCGCCCACAACCCTGGGGAGCCCTGGAGTTTGCCCTCAGAGACAGTGAAGACGTGTGCGTGATTATACAGCAACCGGAATAAGATCGTATTTAATGGTTATCTATCCTATATGATTAAAGTATCACAGAAACTGTACAATGAAAAACTACGGAGCCCTTCCGAAAGAATAACCAGACTGGCAGGTTTTTTTGCTTTGCTGTTCCTGGTACTGGGAGTGGCAGGCTTTCTTGGGTCCCGTAAATTTAATGATGATGTAATTACCTGGACCTGCTTTGGCTTGCTGGCGGTTTACTTTTTAGTGAAAACAGTACTTGATAAAATGCTGGTGTGGATCTGTTTTGATTACCAGTTACAGGTAATGGAGATTACTACTGTTACCCTATTCACTAAAGAAAAAACACAACATATCCCGCTCATAGATGTCAGGTATAAAACCGGCAAAGAAGGCAAAAGATTTATTCCTTACATCGACTTATACAACGGCCGGGAAAAAATAATCCACCTGACCAGGGACGGAATCGGAGAACATACCTTTGATATGATTGCTGAAGAGCTCACAGAACTTGTATCCTGATTGTTCATTTCCGGTCGTTTCCTGTTCACTTATGAACAAACGGCCATAACAGGCGGCAGGTAAACCTTTATCAGGCAGGTCATGCAACTATGGCAATTTTCTTGTGTCTTTACCATATCCATCTCTAAATCCAGCTGCCATGGTAAAGAACTACCTGAAAATTGCTATCAGGAATCTGTTTAAGAACAAAGGAATTTCATTTATCAACATCTTTGGTTTATCTGCCGGCATGGCCGTTACTATGCTGATAGGACTCTGGATATGGAATGAACTGTCTTACGATAAATACCATGTGCATTACGACCGGATTGCCCAGGTCTGGCAGCGGGAAACAACAGGTGAGCAATCAGATGCCTATAATGCCATGCCCATACCTCTGGCAGCAGAATTGAGATCCTCTTATGCCAATGATTTTAAGCAGGTAGTACTCGCCTCTCTCGGTACACATACGGTATCATTTGGGGATAAGAAGTTTACCAGTATGGGTGCTTTTATGGAAAGTGGTGGTCCCGCACTGTTTTCCCTGAAAATATTGAAAGGCAGCCAGGCAGCCCTGAAAGAACCAGGGAGTGTGTTGTTGTCAGCTTCTTTTGCCAGATCTCTCTTTGGAGATAAAGATCCGATGGATCAGCTGATCAAACTGGATAATAACAGTCAGCTGAATATCAAGGTAACTGGTGTATATGAGGATTTACCGGATAATACCACGTTAGCAGGCATGAACTATATTATTCCCTGGGAGCTGTTTGTTTCCAAGTGGGATTGGGTGAAGAATTCAAAAGACAACTGGTCCTTTAATTCGATGCGGGTTTTTGTACAGCTGGCAGATAATACAGATCTCGATAAAGTTTCCCTGAAGATAAAGGATGTTAAAACCATACATGCCAAGCCGGAGCCGGGTTTTAAGGTAGACCTTTTCTTACATCCAATGGGTAAGTGGCATCTCTATTCCACCTTTGAAAATGGGGTGAATACAGGCGGACAAATCCGTTATGTGAGATTGTTTGGTATGATTGGCATATTTGTGTTGTTGCTGGCCTGTATCAATTTTATGAACCTGAGTACTGCCCGCTCAGAAAAACGCGCCAAAGAAGTGGGTATCCGCAAAGCTATCGGATCTATGCGCAGACAGCTGATCTCACAGTTTTTAAGTGAATCCGTACTGGTGGCAGGCTTTTCATTTGTATTGTCTTTATTGCTGGTGTTAATAGTATTGCCCTGGTTTAACCAGGTGGCTGATAAACACATTGGTATCCTGTGGAGCAGTCCTGGTTTCTGGTTATGTGGTATTGGTTTCAGCCTGTTCACCGGTTTGCTGGCGGGGAGCTATCCTGCGCTTTATTTGTCTTCTTTTCAGCCGTTGAAAGTGTTGAAAGGAACTTTCCGTGTAGGCCGTTTGGCAGCTGTTCCCCGCAAAACATTGATAGTAGTACAATTCACGGTATCTATTATTTTGATTATCGGCACTATTGTCATCTATCGACAGATACAGTTTGCAAAGGATTTGCCTGTTGGATATACCCGGAACGGGTTGCTTTCTATACAAATGACAACACCGGAAATCTATAGCAACTATAATATTATCCGTACTGAATTGCGGAGCACCGGTGCTATTACAGAAATGTCGGAGTCGCAGGGACCTGTAACCGATATATGGTCCAGTGCAGGCGGATTTGAGTGGAAAGGGCGTAAGCCGGATCAGCAGCAGGGGTTTTCTGTTATTGGCGCAAAGTTCGGCTACGGCAAAGTGGTAGACTGGCGCTTTGTGGCTGGTCGTGATTTTTCGGAACAGTTTGCAACAGACTCGATGGGGCTGATACTAAATGAAGCTGCCGCAAAATATATGGGCCTGGAAAATCCGGTGGGTGAAATTATCAGGAAAGATAGTATGGACTATCACGTACTAGGGGTTGTGAAAAATATGATCATGACGTCTCCTTATGAGCCGGTGCGTCCGGGCATTTATTATCTGCTGAAAGAGGGAGGTAATTTTATTAATATGCGGGTTAATCCGCAAATGAGCACCACGAAGGCTTTGACAGCGATTGAACAGGTGATGAGAAAGTATAATCCTGCTGCTCCTTTTGAATACAAATTTGCCGACCAGGAATATGCCAAGAAGTTCAGCGAAGAAGAACGTATCGGGCAATTGTCTACTTTCTTTGCGGTACTGGCCATTATGATCAGCTGCCTCGGACTATTTGGGCTGGCTTCTTTTTTAGCAGAGCAACGAACCAAAGAAATAGGTATCCGCAAAGCGCTGGGAGCATCTGTATTCCAGCTATGGCAGATGTTATCCAAAGATTTTGTCATACTGGTGAGCATCTCTTGCTGTCTGGCTATCCCGGTAGCCTGGTATTGTTTGCATAAATGGTTGATGCAGTATTATTACCATACCACCATCGTATGGGAGATTTTTGCGGTAACAGGAGCGGGTGCTTTGCTGATAGCGTTGGCAACCGTGAGCTATCAGGCAGCTAAAGCAGCCATGGCTAATCCGGTAAAAAGTTTACGCGCGGAATAAAAGCAGCTGGACTACCTGGCATCCGCTATCTGGACTACCGGCAGCGCCCCGATAGCTGTTAATTTTATGGTATGAAAAAGTACCAGGATCTGGCAGTGCTGCTACTACGGGTAGCCACTGCCGTTAATTTTTTGTCGGCGGTAGCTATCCGCTTTGGTCTTTGGGGCGCTGAAAAGGGTAACTGGGCAGAGTTTGTAATCTACACCGGAAAAGTAAATTCCTTTGCACCGGCAGCCATCATACCTTTTCTGGCGGTATCAGCTACTGCCCTTGAAATCATTTTTGCCATTTTACTACTGGTGGGTTACAAAACCCGTTGGGTGGCACTGGGAGCTGCTATACTCACGTTGATATTCGCTTTGTCGATGACTTATTCTTTTGGTGCACTCTCTGCTCTGACATATGCTGTATGGGTTGATTGTACTTCCGCTTTGTTGCTGGCTACTATGCCTTACTACCGTTGGAGCCTGGACGAAAAATTAGCAACAACGAAAACGATTGAGTAAAGTATTTCTTCCAGCTCTCCGGTAAAAAAGTTATTTTTATTATGTAGGATTTCAACCGGATCTGGCATGATGAAAAATAGTACGATTTTAGTATTGCATCTGTTTTGTTTATTGTCGCTGGCAGCTCCCGGCCAGGCGCAGCAGCCCACAGCATGGATACGCATCAATCAGCTTGGCTATCTTCCCGGTGGAGTTAAAGTAGCCGTATGGGTTAGTAAGGAAAATGAGCAGCCACAAAGCTTTCAGCTGATAGCGGCGGTTTCACACAAGGTGATGTATACCGGTAATACGGGCGCTTCATTCGGCGCTTATGGTCCCTTTCGTCAAASCTGCCGATTGGATTTTACTACTTTTGGAGATGTCGGTGAATATTACCTGAAGGCCGGAACAACTGTTTCCCCTGTTTTTCGTATAGGCGACAACGTATATGCCGGCGCACCTGATTTTTTATTACGTTATATGCGGCAGCAAAGAAGTGGATTTAACCCTTTTTTGAAAGACTCCTGCCACACGCATGATGGCTATACCATGTATGGACCTATGTCGGACAGCACGCATATCAACGTAGCGGGGGGCTGGC
The DNA here is from genome assembly GCF_056399985.1 of Chitinophaga sp. 01L420. NCBI lineage: Bacteria > Pseudomonadati > Bacteroidota > Chitinophagia > Chitinophagales > Chitinophagaceae > Chitinophaga > Chitinophaga sp. 01L420. Next base: position 155,167 of record NZ_JBFTSK010000005.1, on the reverse strand, counting down.
ATGATGCCAGCGATTACCTGCAATACGTCACTACTTCCGCTAATGCAGCATTTCATTTGCTGGCAGCTTACCGGGATTTCCCGGGCGTATTTGGTGATCAATATGCTGCTAACGGCTTACCGGGGGCTAATCATGTGAAAGATGTGCTGGATGAAGCCAGGTGGGGCCTGGACTGGCTGCTGAAAATGCATCCCGGTGATCACCTTATGTTTAACCAGATAGCAGACGACCGTGATCATCATGGTATGCGCTTGCCTGGTGAAGATAATTTTTATGGCAAAGGCTTCGAACGCCCGGTATATTTTTGTACCGGACAGCCGCAGGGCCTCGGGAAATATAAAAATAAGACTACCGGTGTCGCCTCTACGGCGGGCAAATTTTCCAGTGCTTTTGCATTGGGATATTCTTTATTTAAGGTAACGGATACCGCCTATGCGCAGTTGCTGAAAAAAAGAGCGCTATCGGCCTATAGTATGGGGTTGAAGCAACCCGGTGTTTGTCAAACCGCCTCTACACTCTCCCCTTATATTTACGCAGAAGACAACTGGACCGATGATATGGAACTGGCCGCAGCCACCTTACATCACATGACGCAGGAGAAAAAGTATCAACGCGCAGCATGGGATTATGCACAGCAGGAAAAGGTAACGCCCTGGCTGGGAGCAGATACCGCCAATCACTACCAATGGTATCCTTTTATTAACCTGGGGCATTATGCACTGGCCCAACAAACTTCCGGTACGGAAAAGCAACAGCTGATCAGCTACTATAAAACAGGTATTGAAAAAGTATGGAACCGCGCAAAGCACAACGCATTTTATCGTGGCGTGCCATTCATCTGGTGTAGTAATAATCTGACAGCTGCATTTGCCATACAATGTTACTGGTACCGGCAATTAAGTGGAAACAATGATTTTGCTGCATTGGAACAGGCAAATATCGACTGGTTGTTTGGCTGCAATCCATGGGGCACCGGTATGGTATACGGTTTACCTGCTAATGGCGATACACCCGAAGATCCACATTCCGCATTTTCTGCCATCGGTCATTATCCGGTAGATGGAGGATTAGTGGATGGACCTGTGTATACCAATATCTACAAAAATCTGATTGGTATACGTTTATCAAAGCCGGATGAGTATGCCGCTTTTCAGAGTGATCTGGCCGTGTATCATGACGATGTAGGTGATTACAGCACCAATGAGCCCACTATGGACGGCACGGCTTCTCTGGTATACCTGTTGGCGGCCAAGGCGCAGGAAGGGGCCGGGAAACGGCAATACGATCATGGAGGTATCATCCGTGGTGATAGTAGCCGCAAGCAGCTGGCACTTGTTTTTACGGGAGATGAATTCGCAGACGGTGGGCCGGTAATACGTGCTACACTGCGGCAACAACAGATACCTGCTTCCTTTTTCTTTACCGGGAAATTTTATCGTGAGCCTGCTACACAGCAATTGATTCAACAATTAAAAGCAGACGGGCACTATCTCGGCCCACATGGTGATCAGCATTTATTATATTGTGACTGGCAGCAGCGCGATAGTTTGCTGGTGACTAAAACACAATTCCAGGAGGATCTGGCTGCCAATTATAAAAGTATGGAAGCTGCCGGTATATCCAAAAAATCGGCAACCTGGTTTTTGCCTGCTTATGAATGGTATAACGATAGCATTGCAGCGTGGACTTCTGCAGCAGGAATAAGACTGGTTAATTTTACACCGGGAACGAGTTCAAATGCGGATTATACTTATCCTGAAATGGGCAAGAAGTACCGGTCATCCGAGGCGATTTACAATGCCGTTATTCAATATGAAAGTAGCCACCCCGGTGGGTTAAATGGTTTTTTGTTGCTGGTACATATCGGCACGGATCCACGCCGCACCGACAAATTTTATAACAGATTGTCTTTACTTATTGCCACACTTAAAAAGAAAGGATATCATTTCGACACACTTGAAAAAGTATTAGAGTAAGTAAGTTTTTTTGCCTGTTTTTTGAAATGAAATAATGCCCGGATGAGAAAAAACGTTATTTAAACTTTTGTCTGCCTGTTTTGTTACCCACATTGATACACTCATTAAAAAAAACGATATGAACACTGAATCGGCCTAAACTCAATAGTATGGATTGTTTTTGCTTAGAATCCATTATCTGTAATCAACCAACACATCTCATTAAAACTTTTTTATGCACCTATTTTTAGTAACGAAAATGGCCAAAGGCCGGTCCCTTGTGCTGTTGTTATTCATGAACTTCCTTGCCTTTGCTGCATTCGGACAAGTGAAGATTTCCGGCCGGATCACTGACGAACAAAACTCGCCGCTGCCAGGTATGACAGTGGTTATCAAAAACACAAAGCTGGGTACTAAAACAGATGTTGATGGACGCTATATCCTCAGTGCAAATCTGCAACCCGGTAACTATACACTGGCTTATTCCGGTATTGGCTATTCACCAAAAGAAAGTGTGCTCGTAGTAAGTGATGCTGCAGGCACTTATACGCAAAATATACAATTGACCACCTCTGTTTCCAAACTGGACGAAATAGTGGTAACAGGTACTTCAGAAGGAACGACCCGGCGTCAACTAGGTAACTACATCAGTACGGTGAAAGCCGATGAGTTAAACAAAGGTGGTACGGGAAATGTGCTGGCAGCACTGCAAGGCAAAACCGCCGGTGCGCAGATCACGCAGAATTCCGGTGACCCTTCGAGTGGTATCTCTGTAAAACTCCGTGGTATCAGTACTATATCAGGGTCAACAGAACCTTTGTATATTATCGATGGAGTGATCATTGATAACTCCACCACCCGCGTTACCAATGCAGATCCCAGTTATGGAACCAGTTCTTCAGGTGATAATTTTGTTGGTAGTGTAGGACAAAACCGCATGTCGGATATAAACCCGGCAGATATAGAAAGAATAGAAGTGCTGAATGGTGCTGCCGCCGCCGCGATCTATGGATCCCGCGCCAATGCCGGGGTAGTACAGATTTTCACTAAAAGAGGAAGCACCGGTGCGCCGGTCGTTAATTTCTCTACCACTTTTTCTGTTAACCAGCTTCGCAAGAAGTTGGATGTAAATGAGGCGCCGCTTAAGTTTGGAGGCTCTCCAAATGACTCTACACAAAACATACTCACCCCGGCAGTTGTCAGCACCACCGCGGTAAACCGATACGATTACCAGGATTACATTTTTCGTACAGGCGTTGGTAGCGACAATAATATTTCTGTAGCAGGAGGTAAAGACAAAACGAAATATTTTGCTTCTGCCAGTTATTTTTATAACCAGGGTATCATTAAGAATACAGATTTCAGTCGATATAGTTTCCGAATTAACCTCGACCAGGAACTGAATAACTGGATCAGCTTGAATGCCAGCTTGAACTACGTGTACAGTAAATCAAATGAAAAGCCTGATGGTAATACTTTCTATTCGCCTATGAATGCGGTTACTATTATCGGTAACTACTATGATATACAGCAGCGTAACAGTTTAGGACAGTTGTTGAAAGTAGGAGAACGTGGACGTGTAAATCCGGTATCTGTTATTGAAGATTTTCAACAACAGCAACATGTAGGCAGAGTGATTGCCGGCGCAGGGATCAAGCTTCGGCCTATTAAAAACCTGACCGTAGACTATCGCTTAGGCATAGATAATTATAACCAGGAAGGTACTACACTCATGCCTGCCTTTGCTTATTTTGTAAGCCCTGGATTTTATGGTGGTGGACCTAACCTGGATCCGTCCCAGAATGGATATGCCAGCGCAGGTAATAATAATTCTTTCATGATCAATCATGACCTGAATGCTACCTATAACTGGGATATCAATGACAAATTCAGTTCTGTTACACAGGTAGGATATTCTGTGCAATACCAGCGTATGCACTATACACTGGAGCAGGGCAGAGGCTTACCGCCTTTTGTACAAACATCAGACAGAACAACTACTATCATACCTGGTGCCGATCAGCGGACAGAGATATCTATTTCCGGAGAATATATTCAGCAGAATTTTAAATACCGTAACCASTTGTTTATTACCGGTGCACTTAGGGTAGATGGATCTTCTGTATTTGGAGTAGATGAAAGAAATCAGCTCTACACCAAATTAAGTGGTAGCTACGTATTATCAGGAACGGATTATTGGGAAAAATCATCCATTTCCAAATGGTGGAACCTGCTGAAATTCCGCGCGGCTTATGGTGAATCCGGCAACCTGACTGGTATACCCGCCTATGGCCGTTATAATACCTATAACGCCACCGCTTTTATTGGAGCTTCTTCTTTTCAGTCACCCGGTACTTACACCAATCCAAACGTGAAACCGGAAAAACAAAAGGAGCTGGAACTTGGAACAGACATGGCATTCTGGGATAATCGTATATCCTTATCTGTTAACTACTACAAAAAACGGGTGGAAGATCTGTTGATCAGTCGTGCTATTGCACCTACCAATGGTTATTCCTTCTATCTGGACAATATCGGTACTTTACAGAATAGCGGTGTTGAAGTAGTATTGAACGTTACGCCGGTGAAAACGAAAGACTTCACCTGGAATCTGACGGYCATCTACAACCGTAATAAGAATAAAGCAGTGGATATCGGACAATCACTGATTCTTTATAACACGGTAGGTGGTGCACCAATAGGCATCGCTAACGGAGAGCCTATCGGCTTTTTCTACGGTACCTTCTTTGCACGTGATAACAACGGAAATATCCTGAAAACACCAGCCGGCATTCCAGTTACAGAAAGAGGAACACAAACATCACCACTTACGTATGTGGTTAACCGTGATCCGGCCACCGGATTGCCAGATACTAAATTGCCGGCGTTAAATACTAAAATCGGAGATCCTAATCCCAAATATACGGGTACCATCACCACAGATTTTCAGTACAAAAAACTGGGACTACATATACAGCTGGATGCGGTTCAGGGAGTGGATGTATTTAATGCGGACTGGAGAACAAGACAAGGCGTAGACAATGGTAAAGTAGCCGAAATGGAAGATAAAGGGCAGGTACCACGTGGTTTTATTGCGGGTAACTATAACATACAGGAATGGAGAATAGATGATGGCTCCTTTGTAAAATTGCGGGAAGTATCATTTACCTACGACTTTGGTAAGCTGAAAGGGTTAAGTGATTTGTCCATCAGCCTGGGAGGCAGGAATCTTATTTCCTGGGATAACTACAAAGGATACGATCCGGAATTAAATGCCGCAGGACAAAGTACCGTACTGCGTGGGATTGATTTTGGTTCAGTACCTATTCCCAGAAGTTATAACCTGTCTGTTCGCGCAAAATTTTAAACCCATTAAACAAGATCCATCATGAAAAGATATATCCGATATAGCTTATTAAGCGCCGCATTTTTCTCCACCATCGCCGCCTGTAAAAAGGATTACCGGGACCCTTCCGGCCCATCTTCAGAAGAGGCATACAGTTCGCCTACTACGCTGGCAAGTGACGCAGTAGGGCTACGGGCATGGTATGYAAAAGACAGGACGGGATTGTTATATACCACCGTTACCTCCGGTAGTTTACTCACCGGGGAAACCTTTGTCACCAATCCGGGTAATACAGATGAAGCACAAATAGGTGCCGGTGGCAGCAGTATCTTAAACACCAATGCAGTAGTGACCGGTATGTGGGCCGTTAGTAATAAGATCCGCTATGAAGCAGACAGTATCTTACGTCGCACGAATACAATTGTTACAGATAAAGGTTTTGCCAGCGGTATCATTGGCTATGCTTCTATCTTTAAAGCACTGGCAATAGGTGTGCAGGCTAATTTCTGGGAACATGTGCCGGCCAATACCGGCAGGCCAGACACCACTACTACAGACGTAAAGTTCATCCCTGGCAAGCAGGGATACACCCTGGCAGTGGTTACCCTGGACAATGCCATCAATACAATAACGGCTACGCCTATAGGTAGTAATTTTACAGCGAGTGTACCGGACAGCGTCAACATCATCAACACGCTGTATGCGCTGAAAGCGAGGTATGCTCTGTATGCCGGAGATTATGCTACCGCTATGGCTGCAGCTAACAAAGTAGATCTGAGTGTAAGGTCCTTTCATGCTTTCAATCCTCAGATCACTAACCCGATCTTTACTTTAGTGACGGCCACCAACAATATCTATAACGTCATCGACTCTTCTATGGGGCTACCGGTGGCCATCCAGCCGAATCTCGCAGATCAGCGGGTACCGTTTTATATACTCAGACCCGCATCACAGAAACCGCGTTTTATTATTAATGGTTTTTTCAAGGGTAACGTTAATATTGTTCCTATTTACCTGCCGGGAGAAATAATGCTGATAAAGGCGGAGTGTTTTGCCCGTCAGCATGATGTGCCCAATGGTTTGATAGAATTAAATAAAGTGCTTACCAAGCAAGTTTCCAGAGATCCTTTTGGAGTAGGTGCGCAGTTGCCTCCCGTTGTTGCCACTACAGAACCCGAGCTGCTGAATTTAATTTATCAGCATCGCCGGATAGAGTTGTTTATGGGTGCACAGGAGCTGGAAGATAGCCGCCGGTTTGGAAGGCCTCAGTCAGAGCGGAAAAGGAATTATTTCCCGTATCCGTTTGTTGAGCGGAATGATAATCCTAATACGCCACCGGATCCAACATTTTGATGCGGTTGAATGAATAATAAAAATGGTTGCCGCGTTTCGCGGCAACCATTTTTGTTTATAAGGGATTAATTATTAGGGGAGAGATGCCTTTTATCCTAATTTTGTGAAAGAAAATCAAGTAAAATATCCTGTTTTGTGCGATACAAGTATAGATCATACTGATGATCTGGCGTTGATTAGAGTGGTTAGGTAGTGCGTGTAAATTTATCGTATGCCATTAAAGCTATTTCTGCTTTTTATTTTTTTATCGATGCCTTTATTGCTTGCTGGTCAACAAAGGCAGGCCATTACACTAATGGATAGCATTTATTCTTTTGCAGAAGTGCCTCCTTCTTTTCCCGGTGGTGAAATGGGGTTATCTAAATATTTGATAAAGAATGTCAGATTAACTGAGAGGGCGCTGGATGAGGGGCGGTTTTCTGTCCATGTCCAGTTCGTAATAGATACTTTCGGGTGTACAAATGACATAAAACTAGTGGATACCACGAGAAGTACATACGCATTGGAGGAGGAAGTAATACGCGCAGTGAAAATGATGCCCGCGTGGAAGCCAGGTAGACAGCAGGGTAAAAAAGTAAAGGTGCTTTTTTACCTGCCTATGTGTGTAATGCCGCAGGAATAGCTGCTACTATCGTTGTCTCCAGGCAATAAACATCCTTATCACAGACATAATGAAAATAACCTGCAGCCCCAATATGGAAATGCCTCCCAGTATCATAGCCCTGCTTGCATAAATGGTGTGATTAAACTTGTGATAGAAACTAACGGCAAAACATACTAGCAGTACTGCGGTAATTATTCTCATTTTTTTGCTCATAGATGGCGAATTCTTATTAGTAAGTATACAGCAATTTATTGTAACCAGGAATTGTAATACCTGGAAACTCCTGTAATAGGCATAATGTTGTTACTAATCAACTTTTCTTGATTACAAAACAGACGGGTTAGCGATGTTGATTGGGTGCCCATTAATAAAGCTCACCACGTTTTCAAATGCTTTGCCGAAATATAATTCGTAACTATCTTTTTCCACATACCCGAGGTGTGGTGTGCATACGACATTGGGCATATGGAGCCATTCAAATGCAGTATCGTGCACAGGTTCTTCTTCATATACATCAATGCCTGCAAATCCGGGTCTTCCTTTTTTGAGACATTTTAATAATGCCCCCTTTTCAACGAGTTCAGCTCTGGAGGTATTAATCAGTACAGCACTGGGTTTCATCAAACTTAAATCTGTCTCTTTCACAATGCCGGTAGTGCTGTCATTCAAACGAAGATGCAGCGAAATAACATCAGCGTTTTGGAAGAAGTCCTCTCTTGTTACGGCTTTTTCATATCCATCTCTGACTGCATTTTCTCTGGAGGCATCGCTTCCCCATACCAGTACCCTGGCGCCAAATGCTTTTGCATAACCGGCTATCATTTTACCGATTTTTCCATATCCCCAAATACCAATCGTTTTACCATGAACGGTGGAGCCGATGTTTATTTGCCACTTCCCATGTTTCATCCCTTCTATGGCGGYAGGAATTTGCCTGAGTGTATTCATAATCAGTATCCAGGTTAGTTCTGCGGGTGCTACGGGTGAACCAATCCCTTCTGCTACAGCCACTTTGTATTTTGTACAGGCTGCCAGATCCAGGTGTGCAGCTATTTTGCCGGTCTGACTGATCAGTTTCAGGTTAGGCAGTTTTTCCAACAACACTTCATTTATTTTTGTTCTTTCTCTGGTCAATACAAGGATATCTGCGTCTTTCAGTTTTTCCGCCAGCAATGCAGGGTCTTTTTCTGTTTGATGGAGAATGATCACATCCTGGGATGCTAACAATTTGAAACAGTCAAGACTCCTGATAATATTTTGGTAGTCATCCGGAATAGCTATTTTCATTTGCCAAAAGTTTAGTGTTGCTGTTGCAAATTACTTTTTTATCAGCAGATGATCTAAGAAATACCAATCATGTAATTTATTGTGGTTTTTGTCACACAACCACTTAAATTACTGGTAACTTAGTTGTAGCACCACCCTGAGCACCTGCTCCTCATTAATCGTATTAACAATATGGAAAAGAATGTTACGAGAAATAGTTGGGTAGATAACTTACGCTCTTTCATCACCATTTTAGTGGTGGCTCATCACGCGGCACTTGCCTACACCACCTTTTCCTGGTTTAATAAAACAGCATACATCGCATCCACGCATCCGGTAGTAGATGCTGTAAGATCCAAAGAACTGGATATATTGGTGATTTTTAATGACGTTTTTTTTATGTCATTGATGTTTTTAATCAGTGGCATTTTTGTGATGCATAGTCTTCAAAATAAACAGGTTAAAATATTTATCAGAGATAGGTTTTTTCGCTTATTTATTCCGTTTGTTATTGGTGTTACGTTGCTGATGTTGTTAGCTTACTATCCTGCTTTTTACCTGGCGTATGGAAAAACTAATATAAAAGATTACGTAGGTGACTTTTTTACGGTAGAAGCCTGGCCTGTTGGCCCTCCCTGGTTTATCTGGGTATTATTTCTGTTTAACGTGCTTTTTGCTTTATGCTATCCGTTTGTGAAGAATGGTATCAGCAAGTTCGGGGAATGGCTCGCGCTGCAAAAGCAACGACCCTTTAAGTTGCTGCTATTGTGGTATGTTTTCACCTGGATAATATACGTTCCCATTATACTGTTAGTATCTCCCGATGCATGGACGGGCATCGGCCCATTTGATTTTCAGATAAGCAGATTCCTTTTGTATTTCGGTTATTTTCTGCTTGGCATATTAATAGGTGCACCAGGATTAAGCAATGGAATATTTGCGGGTGAAGCAGTATGGGTAAAACGTTGGCCGGTATGGTTGCTGGCTTGTGTAGCCGTATTTGTATTGCTGATGTTTATTGCGGCACCATTAACAGCAATGGTGCAACAGCATCAGTTAAGCGAAGTGCAGGGGATGCTGATCTACAGATCGGTATGGGTATTATCCTGCACGCTGAGCAGTATTGCATTTTTGACTATGTTTAAAAGTATATTCAATAAAACAGGGCGTTGGTGGAAATCGCTGGCTGCGAATGCTTACGGCATTTATTTAGTGCATTATATTTTTGTGGTGTGGTGCCAGTTTTTGTTGCTGGATTTTAATTTGCCGGCGTTGGTGAAGTTTTTTGTTACTTTCTTCTTTGCAGTTGGTATGAGTTGGTGGGTGACGTTTTGGGTGCGGAAGAATGCGGTGATTGGGAGGTATTTGTAGTCATTCACTTTATTGCTTATCGGACTATTGATTAAGTTGGGGGGACTGCAACAGTTATATCGTCTTACTTTCCAGCCATTCCTAAAATGCAAAATCCACAGGAATTACCCGTGGATTTTGCTTAGAAATATTTCGCTATTATCAGTACGAAGCAGTTTTACTAACAGTAGATATTCCGCTGTACGCCCAAACCTTTAATTGCATGTAATTTCTTTCTTTTCAAGATTTAAACGAAGCCACTGAAAGTAGGACTTACTACCAACTGGATAACAGGTTTTTCTATTGGCAACTAATTTTTTACCTGCCTCATACGTTTGTTCGGATAAAGTCAATACCCCGTTTTTAATAATTATTTTCTTCTTATGGGTGATCCGGGCGTGAGACATTACTACATCCGGGACATGGATACCCGGCGCTACTTTCCGGTCACTATCAATCAGATACATTGTTTCATTCCAGTTTTCAAAAACTGTTACTTCTCTTATATAAGAAATCTGATCTTCATCACTAATTAAATAATTAAGCTTTATTATTTTGTCTGGAAGTACATATTCAAAGACTTTCTCTGTAGAGGTGTCTCCTTTTTCAATATAGGTTGTCGTCCAATAATTCTTAATTTTTTTATAGGTCTTTTCAATCTTTAATTTACTGTTAACACAATAACTTATTTTTTTGCTATTGCTGGTTTCAGCAAGGATTGTTACATACGGATAAGCAGGATTGGGTCCTAACTTCCTTATACCTTGTAAAGAAAACATGTCCATATCTGAAAAATTGGTTACTTCACTTCCCTGATGGCCATTCGCATTTATATGATGAATACCTGTGAAAAATAGGACTAGAAGGATAATTGCAATAAGTTTCTTCTCCATAAAATTATAGATATTTATTGTTCATAATGTATTTTTCCGAAGGCATCCAATGTAACGCTATGTACCGTTTCATTCGCCTGTGAACTTCCCAGCATATATGCTCTTGTCCAATTACCTGCATTATTATAAGAATTCGAGAAGAGACCGGCTGGATCATGCTTATCCGGCCAGGTATTTTGTGTGAAAGACAATGAGGCTCCATTAAAGATGCCTACCCTGGAAGCTGATAAACTTTGATTTCCAAATACGGTAGCATGCAGCTTTTTAGCCAACGCCATCAACAAATCGGTACCTCCATTGTACTTACCACCTACACCACATGCAAAAACCAACACCTGGGCGGCACTCGGCAATGGTCCTGGTGTACTGGCAAGCTTACTGGCTATCCTGTCCAATGCAGATGAACCAGCTATATCTTTTAGTTGGAAATTTTGTTCTCCAATAGCAAAATATGCCTCAAATGGACGGTTTTTAGAATTACCATGGCTCACAATAAACAAATTATTGATTAATGATGTAATGCCTTCTATTTGATCTGCAGCATCATCAGCATTGCTAACATGCAGCACTTTAATATTTCCTGTTTTGTAAGCTTCTTCTACAATGGTTTTTAAAGCAACACCTCCAAAATCTTTCTTAAGAGCTTTTTTAGAAGCATCTTCATATTCCGGTGCCAGCATCACACTGGTATTGCCCGCATACTGTCCAATATTGTACTGTTTCTGGGTTTCATCCCAGCTAACCTCTTGTCCTTCATCATAATATTTACCATCCCCCCAATTATACTGCGCCAGCATACCATCCGGATCAATAAACAGGATAGGATTATTAAAGCAGTAATTGTAAGGTGTAACATGAGAGGAAATTTCACATTTAGGATCTATTTGCTTAAACCGTCCTAATTGCGGGTCTTGCATTCTCGCGCCATAGTCGTATTGTTCAAGTCCTGATCTGTCGGCGAACTCCTTATGCTGCAATTCTTTGCCATTGTACTTCATCAGGTTCTCCGGATAATTCGATCCTTTGAGCGCATTAGAACTAAGCCCCGCTATCGTCAGTCCGAACGGATAATAATGTGTTTCCTCCAGCAATGGCCCTGAGGCCTGCGTTATCACTACATCGTCAAAGAACACATCCTGAGGGCTTTCATTGCTGGTATATACATACAGAAAGCCGCTTTTCTTTACAGTCATTTTATCGGTTCCCAGGGTTTGCAGCTGATCTGCTTCACCTGTCACCTGTTTAACACCGCTATTCTGGTCAACTAATTTAAACTGATCATCGAACAATACAAAATTAAGATAGGCCTTGGGCTTGTTGGTTAGCTGCTGGTCGTTGTTATGCTGCTTTAACCGTTGGTAATCGTTATTATAAAAATTACTGTTAAAAGGGGTATTGTTATTACCGGCTGCCTGACCATGTTGCGTTCCCTGTTGGGCGGCACCGCTGAAAACCTGTACCAGATTTGCCAGCATATCCTCTACGGGTGGTGGTGTATTGCTCTTCACCGGTTTTTGTGACTTATAGAATGCGCGGGCATTGATCTGAACAGTATCTCCTGTCATTACACGCAACACCAGTGAAGGGCCAATTTTTTTACCCCCGGAGGCTGCATTCAGTTTCGCTACAAAAGCATTTCTGGAATCATTTTCATCCTGTGGATATCCTACTGGTTTATTCACACGGGTTTCATCTACATTGCTGAACAGTGCCGTTTCTACGGGTGCATTGACTGCTTCCATAGTGGCAGTATACATGCTGAAATCTCTTTGTTCCGTGAGTACTGCGCGGATATTACCCAGATGATCTTTTACAAAATAATCATACTTATAATTCACCGGGGCGCCTGCTTTCACCAGCGTGCGGATCCGACCTTCTTCGTGCCCAATGAGACTGAGCGTATCATTGATGTAAACAAACTCACCGGTGTAATCGGTGACCGTTATTTTCCCGGTACCAGTGATGTCCGTTACTTTCTTTCTCAGCCTGTTGCCATTGGCATCGTAGGTATATGTTATGTATCCTTTGTTCGATAAGATGATGCTATCCGGAAGATTCAGATGATTATAGTGGTTAACTGTCAGTTGCCGGTTCAGGTCCTGCGTCTGGTTGCCATTGTTGTCGTAAGCATAATCCGGTGACTCATTATTGTTGATTTCCTTGAAATCTCCCAGTGTGCTTTGCGGATTATTAGCCCTGTCTGTTACAAATAATAATTTATTTGTGTTAGAAATGTAGCCATACTTTAAATCATCGAGAGGACCATTTTGCCCTTTTTGCTGCATGAAAAGAATATTTCCATTTTCATCATACGTGAGGCCGCTGGTGGTATAATCGATAGCAGGCTTGCTCCAGCCGGAACCGTTCTGCTGACTGAAATCAGCGAGCGTGAGGCGATTGGTGATATCATAGGAATAACCATATGCCCGTGCTATACCATCTCCTCCGCTCTTCCATTTTGAGCCGGCAATATTTCCGTTAAACTGACTTTGCGAAAATCCGAAATCATAACTCAGCTCTTGTCCGAACCAATTTTGGGTACTGTTGGAAGTATTAACAAAATCTTTATTAATACCTGTCAGCCATCCACGGATATTATAGTTGTAATTAAGTGTTTCCAGCTGCCCGATATCGGTGACGCCTAAACGTTTTTGTAGCAACTGCCCTAATTCATTATAGTTATTCACTGCAATCACCCGTTTCAATGAATCCAGGTCATTCAGCTTTTTTGTGACGGTATCCACTCTGCCCGCTGCATCATAATGCATCATTGTGAGTAGGGTAATCTGTGGAGTGAGAGTGCTCCGCTGGTTTCTGTGACGCAGATAACCACTGAGTATTTTTCCATTAAAATCATAAAGCAGGGTGGTGATATCCGTACCTCCACTGAGATTGTCTGTTATCGCCTGGATTTTTCTTCTTTTATCGTTATAATAAACGGTAGCTGTAAGCCATTGATCAGTTCCCAATACCCTTACCTTTGTACCGGTAAGCATCCCATTAACAGCACTGGAAGGAGCACCGGGCAATGTTTCTGCGTAAGGATTGCTGCCGGCTTGTGGCTTATTAACATCACTGTTTATGTAATCTTGTTTTCCCGGAAAATTGTAATTATCATAATAAGTGTAGGTTAAAGGAGACAATGCACTCATGGGAATATTCGGAAGCAGATTAACAGCGGCAAAAGTAGTGTTTCCGTTTTTTGCTGCTGTATTAATCTGAAGGGATGTTTCTGTACTGATTCCTGTTTCAAATGGGGCTACTAATGTGATGCTGCTGGTAGCTTCATACATTGGTTTTCCGTCATAGCTATTCATCACCAGATCAGTTGTGCCAGGGAAATCATAGGAAAGAGAGGTGGAATTACCAATCGCTGTATTCATAGACACTGCCAGGTCGCTACGGCTTTTCCAGGGCGCGCTATAAATAGCCGTCATAACGGGCCTGTTTAATTCATCATAAAAAGTGCTGAGCCAGTTACTCTTTGATTTCAGATTCCCATCTCTTGAAAATACCATCCGGTCGCGAACATCATACACCATCTCTGTGGAATCGGCGCCGGGCACTTTTTTCATGATCATCCTGTTTCTCTCATCATAGCGGTAAATAAAGCATAAACCGTCTGCAACAGCCGTATTGATAATCCAGTTAGCCGTGATAGCTGCTACCGCTTTGGGGGATAGGACAAAGCGCAGGTTTCCCTGATCATCGTATACATAATAGGTGCATAGCCATCCCATGTGCGCCGTTCCCGGACTATTACTCACCTGTATCTTCTTCAATACCAGCCGCCCTTCCTTGTCTTTATACTCAACGGATTGCTTGCCTGCTTCATCAATCAGTATGCTTTTATAAAGCTGGCCTGAAGCATATATTTTTCCTCCTGTATTGACCGGCGTAAGGGAGGTAGCAGGCATCTCCCAGATTCTTACGGAATCGGTATTTGTATTTGCCTGGTATCGTTGTTCAAGTGGATGGTTCCCTCCCCGTTCTGTTGTTAGCGGATCATTTTTCGCCCAGCTGTTTCCAGGTGCGTATGTTTTTAATACACGGCCAATCGGGGAAGGTTCCATGTCAATCCGGTTGTAATACACACTTTCAGCCTTTGTATCCGGTAAGGGGCCGTTCTGGTAAAAGTTTTGCTGTGCATTAAAAGGATCTGTCTTGAATTTACCATCTGCCTTATTGCCACTCTGTGGTACATAAGGCAGGTACTTAAATTGTTCTCTGCCAAAATCATCATATACAAAAGCAGCCACCTGGTCATTGCCGGCCGAACTTAGCTGTTTGGATACGGTTTGCAGCGGCCTTCCCAGTCCATCAAAATATTGTGTTACTTCTTTTACTTCTGCTATTTTACGACTACCTGATGTTACGATGGCAGTATCGCCGGTAGGCATACTGGGTTGCCAGGTCCGCACATAATTGATCTTTGTATTCGTGTACCCGGAGGGAGCCGTTACGGGGGCAGCCAGAGGCCGTGTGGTGCCTCCTGGTTGCTGTGCACGCAATTGTATCGTAATCAGCACCAGGCATAATAACAATGCTATTCTGTTTCGCTTAAACATAACTATTTGATTAAAGGGTAACAGGGGTTTGGTATTGGTAATCGAATAGCTTCAGGATTTTACCTTGCTGATCTTTGATCAATCTCAACTGCCCGAAGCTATTATATTCATAATAGATTGTTTTACCGGTGGGATCAGTTTCACTGCTCAGACCAATTAGTGGCAGGTAAGTATAGGTGGTAACCAGCGCCTTTGTTCCTGCAAGCCCTGTACGGATTCTATTGATTTCATCGCGCAGTTGCTGGTCGCTCACAGGGTGCTTTAAAATATTATTATTACTCACCAAAGCCAGAACAGCTGCATAGCTGCTGCCGGTTACCTTTGCCACCGGATACTGGTTATTATATCCCCACAGAAATACCGTATGCACATCATTGGCTTTCGCCTGCTCCAGGATATTAGCGGTGGTGTCATAATTGAAAAAGTCCAGCCGGTTTTCCAATGGGTTAGTGCCGGACTGATACAACACATGTTCTGGTTCAACAATATCTCTAGCGGCATCCCAGATCCGGTAATCTGTGCGCTGCAAATGCAGTAATGTATTATTCTTATATCTGGATACTTCTATTGCCGGGGCAATATTATTGTTGGCGTCCAGTTCAGTTAATGCAGCACTGGCAGTGGATGACAAGCCACTTATGTTACTACGGTCTCCGGGATATTTTGTGATAACCCGAATAGTATCCAGGGTACTGTTCAGTGTTTCTGTTTTCGTTACCTGTGCATGAGACGGGTTTTCATAATAGTAGCTGATATTCGTTGTGATCGGGTTGTTGCCGGAATCATCGTAGATGGTTTCGGATTCAGCTTTTTTGTAGACCCAGGGACTGATAACATCTGCGCCGACCATGGTCACGAAAAGCCACGATCCATTGCAGCCTGCTCCAGGGTTGCCAAAGTAACAGGGAATACAATTAGGCTTACACTTTGTAAAACCAAATGGTCTCCTTGCACTTAACCTGAGATAATTCGGCCCGCGTTGATTCAGACCATCTTCCAGGTTATACTGATAGACTGAACTTTTGACAACCATATCTGCAGCATTATAAACTATTTCCTTCATCAGCAATCCACGGAACATATCAAGGTTGGAAGCCATTTTCAACGATTTTCCGTCAGGAGCGAAAGAGCCCATCGTTAATCCTTCCGTGGTCCCCTGATATTCAAACGGGGTAATATATTGGTAAAAAGTGGCGTACTGATCTGCAGGATAAACATTGTAATAATATTCTTTCTTCCCCAGGGGGTTAGTACGAGCATCAGTAGAAGTAAATTCCGTTACTGTCTGATATCCTGCATAAGCACCCTGTGTTGTGCCGAGATGACCAACCGGGTAAGAACTTCTGATAAGATATCCATACTTTATTTCTACATTCCTGTAATCAGACATAATACTCCCGGAGGAACGGGCGGTATCTTCCGTACTTCTATACGTATAGAACAATCGCGTATATTTTCCCATCATATCACTGTTTACAATTTCCCTGATCCGCAATCCTCCTATGGGCTTAATTTTGAGTGGGGGACCTTTCGTGGTATACCTGAGTGCCAGGGAAATCCGTTGGTTTTCCCCATCTACAATCGCCTTGGCCCGATAGGTACCTGGCGCCAGGTCTTTATAGGTATCTATGTTACTAAATACGGCATACCAGGAAAAAATATTAGTCAACGTTCCGTTGGCGTTCACCCTATCCAGGTATACGGTTGGGCCGTTTTCCAATGGCGCCTGGTCGGGACCTTTGGCACTCACAAAAACACCCACTCTTTGCGAGGAAGTAATGGTAAACTCCTTCGTTGTAGACCAAACTGTAATGGTGGCTGACTTTTGCGCTCCCACTTCTGTTATTGCCGGAACAAGCACACTATCATTAATCGGAGAAGTATTCGTATATCCGTAATCGTTCCCTTCATAGTTGAAGGTGGAACTCCCGCCGGTAGGATACGTTATATTTTTAAGCATGCCATTAATTGCATAATCGGCACTGGGGGTTCTATCTGCTCCATCCAGTTCAATGGTGCTGAAGGAATATTCACTCCAGGTTACCTTTGGAAGCAGGCTATTATTAGTTTTTCCATTATAATACCCCCAGTAATCCTGCGCATTGGATTTTATTGATGGCACACTCTGCGGATTGTAATATTCAAACGTATGGAATTTCACCGCATTATCAGTAACGGAATGCTCCTTCAGGGTATCCAGCTTTAGTCTTACCTTATCTGCAATCACATTCGTATAGTCACCGAAATAACTGTGGGAGAGACTGAATTTCTTTCGTCTCACACCATCATAATCTCTGATCACAATAGAATCAAGGATGGAACACATGCTCAGGTCTTTCCTGTTACGGGAAGCATAGAAGTCTATTGTCTGAGCAGGTGTGGTTATTTTACGAAGTACCTTACTCACAATCGATATTTCCTGAATAGATACATCAGGGTCTTTCTCCCCCACCAGGAGATCAAGTCGCGTATAGTCTGCATAAGATACCTGCACCCTGTTCGTATATTCCAGTTCACTACCGTAAGTAAAATCAATATTCCCGGATGTAGTGATAATTTTGGACAGAAACCAGGCAGAAGTATATGTACTGGGTTCTGCGCTGGTATTCTCTAATGTTTCAAACTTGTATTGGTTGCCTGCTTCATCAGTAATTGTAAAACCAGACAAATCAGCATCGTGCTGTATTTTTATATTCTGATAAGGAATGCAATGCACGTTGTGCGCAGGAGTAGCATCAATAACAAATTTCCCGGACCTGCCGGCAAAATTATAATAGAACATATCCGGCTCCAGATCATAGTATCCCTGCCATAAAAGGGACTTGATAGGAGAGTTATCTAAATGTAATAGTGCATCATTACTTAAAAGCCCGTAATTCCAGTAACCGTTTGTTTTTTCATCAGGCTTTCCCTGTACGGATCTTGTGATCACTCCGCCTGCATTCAGTGACCAGCCAAGCCCTATCCAGCCAGATAATTCCTCCACTTTCAATCCAGAAGAAAAATAGTTTAATGAAACAGGCAGCGAAAACTTTCCGAGTGTTAAAGTATGCAACGGAATACCGATATTAATAGTACCAGTATACTTTCCCACCGGTATGTCCCCGTATCTTCCCAGAGATGCGGCGTCCGGAGAGGCAGGAATAATTCTCGGTAAATCCAGCACCTGCTTATTATCTGCCTGAGCGTAGGTCTTTCCGGGCAAGCCCAATATTAAAGGCAATACGCAAATACATACCAGTAGTGATACTGATCTTAACTTCAATAGCAATTTCATATAGGAACCAATAATTTTAACAGGAATAAATAAAAGACAAATGTGTTTATCTGTCGGAGTATTTACAGATATAACTACTTACCATCCACCTGAACGGAGATTAAATGGCAATAGGGAAACATTTTGTTGTAACATGGATTAATGGAGTTTCGGTGTTTATAGGGAACATGAGACTGGAGTAAATATAACCAGCACAGAACAGGTTGTTGTTGTACATTTTTTATCAGTCCAGACTTATCAGACACAATATATATATTATTCTGAATTACGATCAAAAATGGTTTCCCGGTATGTTAATTTTTATTTTCGTACATCCATTTCTGGTATCAAAAATTTCCTCCGGGATTATTCATAGTTATCCACTTCGCTGTCTGCCTTCCCATAACCATCCACTGTTCTATCTGAATCGGATCGAAATTTAACCGGGCAGGAAAACCGTTGTCCAATTCCTGATCCGGACAGATATAAAATATCCGGGTACGTGTACGCGAAATTTTCTTGAAGGTGGTATCACATTTTGACTACGTTTAAAAGTGTATTCAATAAAACAGAACGTTGGTGGAAATCGTCGGCTGCGAATGCTTACGGCATTTATTTAGTGCATTATATTTTTGTGGTATGGTATCAGCTTTTGTTGCTGGATTTTAATTTGCCGGCATGGTGAAGTTTTTATCACTTTCTTTTTTGCAGTTGGTATGAGTTGGTGGGGGAGGTATTGGGTGAGGAAGAATGTGGTGATTGGGAAGTATTTGTAGTTTGTCGTACAGATGCGGGAATAGACGTGATTTAAGGTGATATTCTCAAAATGAACCAGACTAAAGGACAAACAATGTCAACGACACTTTGTGATGGCCTTTGACATTGTTTATCACGTACTTGCTCAATGCAATCATTTACAAATTGCAATGGGGGCAGGTGGTTTGCGCCAGGGATGTCAGACAAACAGCTCCTTTCTCTTTGGGTGGATTTAGAGTAGCAATTTTCACTTTCGCCAACTGGAGTTTTTTGGGTGTTGCGTTCTGTTTCATGGTGGAAAACATTTAATGAATAGTCCTCTCCTGTCTTTAGCCTAAGGGCAATGCCATCATGGAGCGGTTGTTCAGCATGTAATCAATGTGCTAATAATACTTAAGCTTATTTATTACAGGTGATGTATAAGGTGAAGCGATCAATGCCAAGGAAAACTATAAACGGGCTTTTGACTTTATTGGGTTAATTAAGTTGGGATTAGTACCTCTATCTAATTTAATGAAATTTTTTTAATGTTGAAAGTTTTGTTGAAGGACACCCTTAGGTTGTAATACTTTCTGCCATCAACCATCTATTGGCTAAATAAAGCTCCTGCGCCATTGAAATGGAGTTCAAAATGAGCTGCAAATCTGCTTTTATTGAGCTGCATTTTAATTTGGTAACCTGTTTTTAAATTTATTTATACCCTAAAGGGTATAAAATCTAGTGTATGAAATTAAACTATACCCTTTGGGGTATAGCAATGTTTTATTTATTATCTTTATACCCTAAAGGGTATACAATGAATAACCTATCTGAATTAGTTAAACTCAAACGTAAGCAACATGGTATGACGCAATATGATCTTGCACTTAAATCAGGTTTGGGGTTACGGTTGATCAGAGAAATTGAACAGGGAAAAACAACCATGAGGATGGATAAAGTAAATCAGCTGCTTGCACTATTCGGAATGGAATTGGTTCCTGCATCTAAAACATATCACAATGAGTAAGAAAGGAAAAGTTTTTTACGGTGAAAAACTAGCAGGTATTATATCTGAAACGGATGACGGTTATGTTTTCCTTTATGATAGGACATACCTGAGCTGCAATAATGCAAAGCCGGTTAGTCTTACGTTGCCTTTAACAGATGGTGCATATTTAAGCAAGGTTTTGTTTGCATTCTTTGATGGCTTAATACCGGAAGGCTGGTTATTGGATATAGCCACAACGCATTGGAAGATAAAATCCAATGACAGGTTTGAATTATTGTTGCAAACATGTAGAGATGCAATAGGGGCAGTAAGTATAATTCCTGACGATAATAATTAACACGATGGCAAATTGTTGGTTTTGTTATAAAGATGCAGGCGAGAAACAGTATCATACTAAGTGTTGTGAAACTTTTTTCGACAAGAAAAAAGCACCTGAATTGTTGTTGGATAAGCAATTATTGAAAGAGTTGGCGGAAAAAACCATTAATCAGAGAATTGCTGTTACAGGTGTGCAGCCTAAGTTATCTGTTGCATTGGAAGGCGTTGATGATAATACGCAGGATACCAGGCTAACAATCGTAGGGTTGTGGGGAGAGTATATTCTCAAACCGCAGCATCAGTCATATCATCTGATGCCTGAGAACGAAGATTTAACCATGCATCTTGCTTCTCTTTTTAAAATACAGGTATGTGAGCATACTTTGCTGAAAGCTACTGATGGAAGTATGGTTTACATTGCAAAAAGGCTTGACAGGAAGAACGGACAGAAAATTCACATGGAGGATTTTTGCCAGTTGTCAGAGTTTCTGACAGAGAACAAGTACAAAGGCTCCTACGAGAAAATTGGTAAGTTGATTGCTAAATATTGCACCAACAAAGGACTYGACTTATTGAATTATTTTGAAGTGGTGTTATTTTCATACCTCACAGGAAATAATGATATGCATTTGAAAAATTTTTCAGTACTTCACCTCGATTCAGAAATAGTTTTGTGTCCGGCCTATGATTTACTAAATGTAAATATGGTTAATCCGGCTGACGATGAGGATCTGGCCTTAACACTGAATGCGAAAAAGAAAAAAATCAAATTAACAGATTTTATAACGCTCGCAGACAGTTTAAATATCCTGGAGAAAGTAAGGAACAATACATTTAGGAAGTTTGCTTCAATGAATGATAAGGTTGAAGCGTTAATTACTGCATCTTTTTTAGATGAGGTAAGTAAAGAGAAATATAAACAAATCTGGCTCCAAAAGCAGAAAATATTCAGTTAATCAAAGCGGCTTCATGCCTCATAAGTAATGCGGGCAAAGGTGCTGATATGCGCTTTTGCATCCGGTCTTTTGAATAAACCCTTTATACCTGCTTACTTCGAATAGTATATCTCTTTCCGCAGCTATCGCCTGGTATTGAAGCAGCGCTGCTATAGAAGGAATAGATCAATTTGAAATAACACTATCTATTGCAGAGCAGCAATAATAGTAGCCTGCTATCAGGACTGTATTTTCTTTCCTTTAAGAATCATCATTGTACCATAGGCGGACGTTGCAAGTGCGCATCCGGTGCTGATGACCGGTGTTGTTACATAAGCAGGAAATCCTTTACTGATCAATACAAACCCTATTATAGCAATCAGGCAAACAAATGCCCCCGCAAAATAATCAAACGTACGGTTGAATACTTTGGCTAAAGGGAAAAAATGTAAGCCAACAATTAATGCAATACCTGGGATAAACCAGTTGTCGTGGCCGGTATTTACCAAAACATTTTTAATTACCAATATGCCAACACCTTCGGCAATGAAAATAATAATGAATCTTTTGCTCTTCGTTTTCTTATCCTCATTAACAACAACTGGGTCTTCGGGTAATCTTTTGGCTATCGCATAGAACTTTGCATAAAAAGCTAAAAACGATAAAACTATCAGGGTAAACACAACTCCTATAAGCCAATAATCACGGCCATGCAATGTTACCTCGCCGATTATTACCCATACTATGGTAAATATAATCATGAGTGATAATCCATCTAAAACTTTTTCAAGTTGCTTTTTAGAACCAGTAGCCGGATAATTCATTGCGGGCGTTTAAATTGTTGACAAATTTTCTAAATGTATTATTTATTTTTTATTGAAAAAACAATCCCTTAATGCCTCTTTTTCCTGGTATAGGTTTCTCAGATGGGACAACTAGCCTTCAAAGGCCAACATCCTCTCGCAGACCTCACGGAGTCCATTGCAGTAGCTGTACAATAGGCTCACTAAGCGAATCTGTAGGGGTAAACGCTTATGGTAACGGTTGGATGTATGTTTTCGGTTCGCTGCATTGATAATCAGGCTTGGTATGACGTCCAATACCTGAGATAAATCAGTTGACAGGGCAATTTTTTATTTTCGCCCATATATATTAATTTCCATTTATGCATAGCTCCCACCATAAAAGGATTACTTTATTGCTACTGTTGCTGTTTAAAACAGTGCTTATTTTTTCTCAAATAACAAAAGTTCCTAAACCTGCGATCCCGGATGAAGCATTTTCTTTCTCCGCACCGGAAGACGAAGGGCTGTCCTCAAAAGGCTTAAGTGATATATTTACTTATGTGAAAGAAAACAAAATAAATATTCACAGCCTTTTAATCGTACGGAATAAGAAGATCGTACTTGATACCTATTTTTATCCTTTTCGCTCAGATTTACGGCATGACATAGCATCTTGCACAAAATCAATAACATCCATACTTATTGGCATAGCTATAGATAAAGGCTATATAAAGAGTGAAGATCAATTGGTTTCATCATTTTTCCCAGAGATCAAATTGACGGGAAAGGGTTTTGAAACATTATCAATCAAAAACCTGCTCACCATGAGGTCGGGTTTTGATTGTGGCTTTTCAAATGAAGATAGTCTGTTCAATGAATTATTTCCATCAGACAATTGGCCCGGATTTATTTTCGATATTCCTTTTGTAGCTAGTCCCGGCCACCAATTCTCTTATTGCAGTTGCAATTATTACTTATTGGCCGAAATCATTTATCGGGCAACTGGATTATCCCCTGAAGATTTTGCTAAAAAATATCTCTTTAATGATTTAGGGATAAAGTCCTTTTATTGGTCGAAAAATAATCATGGTATTAATTACGGTTGGGGAGATCTTGCCCTAAAATCACATGATCTTGCTAAA
Organism: Chitinophaga sp. 01L420; assembly: GCF_056399985.1. Taxonomy (NCBI): domain Bacteria; kingdom Pseudomonadati; phylum Bacteroidota; class Chitinophagia; order Chitinophagales; family Chitinophagaceae; genus Chitinophaga; species Chitinophaga sp. 01L420. Next base: position 131,652 of record NZ_JBFTSK010000005.1, on the reverse strand, counting down.
ATTGGCCAACTACTGTTAGACGGTGGCAAGTGGAATAATAAATCCATTATTTCCGCGGACTGGGTAAAAAAATCCAAATCGATGAACACGGTATTTTCAAACGGAAATGGCTACGGCTATGGTTTTTGGATCGACAAGGATCATAGCTACAATGCAGAAGGCAGGGGCACACAAAGGCTACATATCGATTCCATACACAATGCAATTGTCGTAGTCACGGCAGGGGGACTTGGTGATGATGAGAAGGAATGGATTGGTGATATTATTGGTCATTCGCTTCACTCTGATAAAAAATTGAAAAGTGATCCTGTAGCCTTTAATAGCTTTAAAAAAATGGAACTTCAGGCGGCAAAAGTGATTATCGATTCGCCCGGGTACATTTCCAATGCTACAGAAAAAGGGAAGTTGTTTAATAAGACGATCATTTTCCCAACAAACAGCTTAGCTATTAAAAGCGCCGAAATTATATGGAAGAAAGGGAGTCTATCTCTTATGTTAAAGCAAACCGGGGAACAAACCATCATCTATCCTTTGGGAATTGGTGCCGCATATAAATTTTATCAAGATGCCGGTTCAGGTCATCTATATGCGTTAAGAGGATATTGGAAAGCCTCCAATGAATTTGAAATCGAGTTTAATATGCTATCGAAGATTAATAAATACCTGATTAATTTTAAAATTGGGGATAATGGAAACGAGGTTTTGATTAAGGAAGGGACCCATAAAATCAATGAAGTTTTTCCGGTGTCAATAATGGATTAAAAAGAGAACAAAGCGTGTATATTGCCCGCTACCTGGAAATAAGAATTTCGTCAACGGTATTAGAAAAGCGCCTGATCGTAAGTTCGATCTATCCGGAAAAATTGACTTTTAATTATCGAACTCCTTGTATCAATAAAGCCGTTCGTTTGATCTGTAGTTCGGGCGAGGCTTTTGAAGAAATAAAAAAAGGACATTCCAGTAATAATACCGAAATGTCCTTTAAGGTGACCCCTCAGGGGCTCGAACCCTGGACCTACTGATTAAGAGTCAGTAGCTCTAACCAACTGAGCTAAGGAGTCATTCCAACGTTTCCTGTTAAAAAACGTGAGTGCAAATTTAACGGTTCTTCTGAATATTCGTGTACTTTATTTAATTAAATTTGATAAGAAGGACGAAATGTGGATAAATACCCATTATGTTGATAATCTAACCGTTAGCTCATTATAAAAAATTTTTTCATGCAGGAAGCTTATATAGTAGCCGGATACCGCACCGCGGTGGGCAAGTCCAAAAGAGGGGGATTTCGCTTTTACAGACCAGATGACCTGGCTGTAGATGTAATCACCGGGTTGTTGCAATCCTTGCCACAACTGGATCCTAAGCGGGTAGACGATTTGATTGTAGGGAATGCGGTACCCGAAGCAGAACAGGGTTTACAGATTGGTAGAATGATTTCTGTAAGGGCATTAGGTATTGATGTTCCGGGCATGACGGTAAATCGTTATTGTGCTTCCGGACTGGAAACCATTGCAATAGCAACGGCTAAAATCCAGACAGGGATGGCAGATTGCATCATTGCCGGTGGTACCGAGAGCATGAGCCTTGTACCGGTGGCAGGATGGAAAACAGTTCCTAATTATACTGTGGCCAGTACTAATCCCGATTATTATATTGGCATGGGACTCACCGCTGAAGCAGTGGCTAATGAATTCAAAGTAAGCCGCCAGGACCAGGATGAGTTCTCATTTAAGTCGCATCAGAAGGCATTGAATGCTATTCAGAATGGCTATTTCAAGCCAGGCATTTTGCCCATTAATGTAGAAGAAGTGTATGTAGATGGTAATGGGAAGAGGCAGAAACGTTCTTATGTGGTGGACACTGATGAAGGGCCGCGCGCGGATACTTCACTGGAGGCGCTGGGTAAACTGAAACCTGTTTTTGCTGCAGGTGGTTCTGTTACAGCGGGTAACTCTTCACAGACTTCTGATGGTGCAGCTTTCGTGGTAGTAATGAGTGAGCGTATGGTCAATGAGCTGGGATTGAAGCCTATCGGCCGTTTGGTGGGTTGTGTTTCTGCAGGTGTACATCCGCGTATTATGGGTGTGGGCCCGGTTGCAGCTATTCCGAAAGTATTGCAGCGTACCGGCAAAACCTTACAGGACATCGATTTGGTGGAGTTGAATGAAGCATTTGCTTCTCAGGCTATCGCTGTTGTCCGCGAGCTGGGTATCAATCCGGATATTGTGAATATCAATGGTGGTGCTATTGCACTGGGACATCCGCTGGGATGTACCGGTGCGAAATTAACCGTTCAGTTGCTGGGCGATTTAAAGCGACTCAATAAAAAATATGGTATCGTAACCGCTTGTGTAGGCGGTGGACAAGGCATTGCAGGTATCATAGAAAATATCAGTTAATACGGTCAACTCATCTTTATAACGGAAAAAGGAGCCCACGGGCTCCTTTTTTTATGTTTGATCGTATACTTTCAGCTGATGGAGGTGTGCGAACGAGGCTGCCTTTATTTTGCGGGGATCTTTAAACACAATGCCGTGAAAGTCTGCCGGCTGCCGAAGGTCGATCCCAAATAGTGCGACCATTCTTTCATGGAAAAAATGACTTCCTTTTGATCTTCCTGATTCGTAGGTAACAAAGCTCCCGCGTGATATGCCAAGAAGATTACTCATTTCATGTTGTGTAAGTTTTAGTTCTTTACGGATCAATTTAATGAAGCGTTTATTGTAAGGATACATGGGTCGTTATGATTAAAATTGTAACAAATTTGTGTCGCTGTAACAATAAATGACTATATTTGTATTGTAATATGTAATTCGTTGATATTAATTGAATTAAATTGATATGAGCGACATTTTTTTGATAAAGAGAATTTCATTTTGAGCAAAAGCTACCCGTTACCGTCAACGACGGTAAAAAACGGGAAAACATCAGCTACCGTTTTTCAGGTACTAACGACTGTTAAAAAAATCGGGTGGTTGATGAGTGAGGGAATTTGCAAAACATCCGGACCGGAATACAAACTGGCGAATCGCCGTTTTTAACTTAATCATTTTGAATTCTTTTTTTGTGTAACAACAGAAAAAGCCAAAGGGACTGTCTTTCTTTCCAGGAACCGGCAGCTCCCTTTTGGCATGTCTGTATATCGACAGACATTTTCCAAAGTTAGACATTTTATAATGCGTACACAAATAAATTTATTCGTAAATGAATGATTATTAGAGTGTTAAAATGATAATTCTGGTTTTAAAATGATAGTAGAAGAATCTTTTTGATACTTCTTTATAATATAATATGTCTTTCTCTTTAATTAGATTAAACTTTTTGTTAATTTGGCTCCATAATCGGCCCCCTAAGCCATCAACCATATCACATTTATGGATCGCAGACAATTCCTAACCTTATCGCCTGATCGCAGCAATACGCGGAATGCTGTCGCTTCGGCACGTACCGACACTGGCATGGCGCCCTATACCGGCAACTGGGAATCATTACAACTGATACACCTGCTGAAACGTACCTTATTCGGTGTTTCGCCCGCTAATGTCAATGCCTTTAAAAGCATGAATATGCAGCAGGCAGTAGATACCCTGCTCACCGCACAGGCAGATCCCGCACCACCCGTAAATAACTACGGTATCGATGCTACCGGCGTTGCTCCCGGCGCTACCTGGGTAAGAGCCGCGCTCGGCGATGAAATGCTGGAAAGGAAAAGAATAGCTTCCTATAAAGCCTGGTGGACCGGACAAATGATAAACCAACCCGCAAGCATACACGAAAAAATGGTGCTTTTCTGGCATAATCATTTTGTTACGGAAACTGGTATGGTAGGTGACAGCCGCTTTATTTACCAGTACAACCTCACCCTACGCAAACATGCCCTCGGCAATTTTAAGGATCTCACAAAAGCTATCACGCTCGATCCCGCCATGCTCGTGTATCTCAACGGTTATCTCAACTCAAAAGGAGCCGCCGATGAAAACTATGCGCGCGAATTGCACGAACTTTTTACCGTAGGAAAAGGACCGGATTCCCATTATACGGAAGATGACGTAAGAGCCACTGCCCGCGTCCTCACCGGGTTTCGGGTCGACAGAACAAACATCGTGAGCCTCTTCGATACCACCCAGCATGATCTCACCAATAAACAATTTTCAGGTTTCTATCTCAATAAAGTCATCTCCGGAAAAACCGGCCAGGATGGCGCTACTGAAGTAGATAACCTGCTCGATATCATTTTTGCACAACCGGAAGTTGCAAAATTTATCTGCCGGAAACTATACCGCTTCTTTGTTTATTATGATATAGACCAGGCCACAGAAACCAACGTGATAGCGCCACTCGCGGAAATATTCCGCAGCAGTCAATACGATATAAAAACCACACTCAACGCCCTGTTTACCAGCGAACATTTTTTTGATCCGTTAAACATGGCCTGCCTCATTAAAAGCCCGGCAGATTTTTGTATTGGTATTTGTCGCGAATACGGCATCACTTTTCCTGCTGACTATCCAAGCCGTTACAACGTCTGGACTGCCATTCACGGAAGAGCTGCTACCATGCTGCAGGATTTCGGTGACCCTCCACTGGTAGCCGGATGGGATGCCTATTACCAGGCACCTTCCTTTCATGAATTGTGGATCAACACAGATACACTCCCTAAACGCAACAAACTAAGTGATGCCCTCGTCAGCACGGGCGGCTTCGGCGGTCTCCATATAGATACCATCGCCTTTGCCAGCCAGCTTCCACACCCGGAAGACCCGGTAGCACTGGTGAGCGATTCCCTGGATATATTATATCGTGTAGGCGTTTCCGATGCTACGAAAGCTTTCCTGAAAAACAGCATTATCCTCTTCGGCCAAAGTCCTAACAGTAACTTTTACTGGACCGATGCCTGGAACGCCTATAAAGCATCTCCCGGAGATGCAGCCTTAAAAGACAACGTGGAAAGCCGCCTCAAAGCACTGTATAAATACATCATGGACCTATCGGAATATCAATTAGCCTGATAGCTGAAAAACCTTTTTATGAAAAGAAGAGACTTCCTTAAATATACAGCGCCAGCTGCTATCCTGCCTACTTTAATTAACGGCTTTTCCATTAAAGCCTTCGCTTCCTCTCCTATGCTGAACGCGCTGAGCAGCGCTTCAACAGATAATGATCACGTGCTGGTAATGATCCAGATGACAGGAGGAAACGATGGGCTGAACATGGTGATACCACTCGATGTATATGGTAAATACCAGGCAGCACGTACCAATATTGCCATTCAGGAAAGTAAAGTACTCCGCCTGGATAATTACATCAAATCCGGGCTGCATCCATCGATGAAAGGTATTCAGCAACTATACAACGATGGTAAGGTCAGCATTGTGCAAAGTGTGGGATACCCTTCTCCCAACTACTCGCATTTCCGCGCCACCGATATATGGCTCACCGGCTCCGATTCCAACGAAGTACTGACTACCGGCTGGGGAGGCCGCTACCTCGATACACAATACGATAATTTTCCCGATGGATACCCGAATGCAGAAGCACCGGACCCATTGGCCATACAGATAGGATCTATCGTGTCGCCTGCTTTCCAGGGACCTAATGCCAGCATGGGTATTGCCATTACGAGCGCAGACGATTTTTATAACCTGATTGATGGGGTGACAGATCCCGTTCCCAATACCAAAGCAGGTAAGGAACTGGCATATATCCGCCTCATTGCCAAACAAACTAACGCCTATGAAACGGCTATCCTGGCTGCCGCTAAAAAAGTGACAGCACAGGGTGCTTATCCCGCCAATAACAACCTGGCGGAGCAGTTGAAGATAGTAGCACGATTGGTAGCCGGTGGACTCAAAACAAGGCTTTATATGGTCAGCACCGGTGGTTTTGATACACATGCCAATCAAACAGAAGGAGGCGATACCAGCAAAGGTGGTCACGCCAACCTGCTGGGCGGTGTGTCCGATGCCATCAAGGCTTTCATGGATGATCTTAAAGGATTGCACGCTTCCCGTAGAGTAGTAGGGATGACCTTCTCTGAATTCGGCCGCCGTATCAAGTCCAACTATAGCATGGGTACCGACCATGGCGCCGCGGCTCCCATGATCATTTTTGGAGATTACGTCAATCAGGGCGTGCTGGGTAACTCACCTGCTCTGCCGGATACTTCCTCTGTGATTGATAATATCCCCATGCAATACGATTTCAGATCCATCTACGCTTCTATCCTGGAGCAATGGTTTTGTGTGGATCAAACCGCGTTGCAAAAAATTATGGGGAAAGATTACCAACGCCTGCCCCTGGTCAGTGGCGTGGCTTGCGGTACAATCACCGGTTTACCGGATCTGAGCACAGATGGTAAAAAGCTCATCTATAACGCACCCAATCCCTTTGCTGACTATACGTATATTACCTATATCACCGGCAGTGGCAATACCATGATCCAGATCTTTGATACCACCGGCCGCCTCATCAGCGTACCGGTAAATAGTGTGCATACACCGGGTACCTATAAAATTACATTCGATGGCCGGCAATTGCCCGCTGGTATTTATTATGCCCGTTTCCAAAATGGTTCAATACAGCAGGTATGGCCTATGCTCAAAGTAAAATGACCTTATAATTTCATTAATAATCGTGCAACGCTGTTGCAAATAGATGGATTTTGCTACCTTTGCCTTCGTGTACAAAAGCTATCTCCATAAAATATTAGCTATTATTCTCCTGGGTGTATTTGCGATAAATACCATCCCAAGGGAGTTTATACACGAATTTTCAGGCCATCACGACACGGTGGATGTGGTACACCAGCACGATGGTGCTACCATTTCTGAACACCACCGTCACTGCGATTTCCTGCAAATAGGCATAGAGCCGTATGAGCCATTTGTCACTTATTATATAGCTTCGGTTCAAAAAGTAATTTGGGTATTTTACCCGCTGTCCATACCGGAAACCACGCATACTGCTTATTATAACCTCACTCCCAGGGCACCTCCGATAGTCGTTGCATAATCCTCTTTTTATTGCAGCGTGAACAATCTGTGCGCGTTTGCTATTCAATATTGGCGACTGTCCAATCTTTACTGATTCTATATATTTTCAGATATGCATTATTTGCGTGTATTTATACTCGGACTCTGGAGTGTAATCTTACTGGCATTGCCTGCTGCCTATGCCGGCGTTAACCCTGAAGAAGGGGTATATTCAAACTCATTATCGGGTAAGGTGGTGGATAAATTAACACAAACACCTTTACCCGGCGCTACGGTTTACCTGCCGGATCTCCGCGTAGGTGCTGCTGCCGATGCACAGGGAAATTACACGATCAAAAATCTTCCTAAAGGAAAATTCCTGGTGGATGTTCACTATATCGGTTATGCTGCTTACACTGAACCAGTAACTATATCCGGTGCTACCACCAGGGATTTTGTGCTGGCAGAAACGCTGATAGAAAAAAATGAAGTAGTCATTACCGGCGCTAACCTGGCCACTTCTGTAAAGAAAACACCTACGCCGATCAGTGTAATCCGTCGTGATTATCTGGACGATAATATCTCGACCAACATCATAGATGCTATTGCCAAAGTACCCGGTGTTACGCAACTCTCTACCGGCCCGGCTATTTCCAAACCTTTTATCCGTGGTCTCGGCTACAACCGTGTAGTGGTAGTGGGAGATGGTATCCGCCAGGAAGGCCAGCAATGGGGCGATGAACATGGTATTGAAATAGATGATTATAATGTGAGCCGGATAGAAGTCCTGAAAGGACCTGCTTCCCTCATCTATGGATCAGATGCACTGGCGGGGGTAGTCAACATTGTGCCGCCTGCACCACTGCCACTTGGAAAAATAAAAGGAAATGTAGAAGCCAACTATCAAACCAATAGTGGGCTGATGGCGTATCATGCAGATATCGCCGGGAATAATAATGGTTTCAGCTGGGGCGCTTACGTTACGCAGAAACAGGCACACGATTATAAAAACAAGTACGATAACTACGTCTTTAATTCCCGCTTTAATAACACCAACTATGGTGCTACTATCGGTATCAATAAACAATGGGGATATTCTCACCTGAGCTTTTCTTCCTTTAATCAGCACCTGGGACTCGTAGAAGGTGACCGCGACAGCACCGGCGGTTTTGTAAAGCCCATCAACAATAATGGGGTGGCAGATGAAGCGCCTGTGACCAGCAGCGACAACAAGTCGTATCGCATGACGGTGCCTAAGCAGCAGATCAATCACCAGAAAATAGTATGGGATAATAACCTGTACCTGAATAATGGCGGTCGTTTAGGACTTACCCTGGGTTATCAGCTTAACCAGCGCCGTGAATTCGGGGATCCGCTGAATCCCAATACCCCCGGGTTGTACCTGCACCTGCAAACATTCAACTACGCCCTGAAATATTACCTGCCTGAAATGAATGGCTGGCAAACAACAGTAGGTGTGAATGGTATGCAGCAAACCAACGAAAATAAAGGCGAGGAATTCCTCATCCCGGCATATGACCTGTTCGACTTTGGCGCCTTCGCAGTAACCAGCAAAACCTTCAATAAGCTGACCCTCAGTGGTGGTGTGCGGTATGATAACCGGTCCATGAATTCCAAGGCCCTGTTCCTGGACGCCTCCGGCAAACCCTCAGGTAGCGGGGATGCAAAGTTTGATGCGTTTAAACGCAACTTCTCCAATGTATCCGGTAGCGTGGGTTTGAGCTATGAAGCCAGCGATCGTGTAGTATTGAAACTCAATGCTGCCAGAGGTTTTCGGGCGCCTAATATTGCAGAACTCTCTGCCAACGGCGTACACGAAGGCACCATCAAATATGAATATGGTAACCAGGACCTGAAGCCGGAAGTAAGCACACAGGTAGATGCTGGTGTAGACTTCAATACGCAGCATATCTCCTTAAACGCCAGTCTCTTTTACAATCATATCAATAACTTCATCTTCTCCCGTAAACTCTTTAACCAGGCAGGTTCCGACTCTATCCCGGCTACAGATAACGAAGAAGGATATTCCGCTTTTAAATATCAGCAAACAGATGCGAACCTTTATGGTGGTGAACTGATGCTGGATATACATCCGCATCCGATAGACTGGCTGCACTTTGAAAACACGGTTTCTTACGTAAGGGCGACTACCAGTAACGGTACCGACTCTACGAAATACCTGCCCAATATTCCGGCTACCCGTTGGTTATCCGAGTTGAAAGGGAAGTTTAAGAAAGTAGGTAAAAGTCCTTTACAGAATGCTTACATAGGAGTACAAATGGATGTGAACTTCGCACAAAACAATGCATTCACGGCATATGAAACTGAAACCACTACTCCAGGTTATACCTTATTTAACGCAGGGCTGGGATCTGATTTCGTGAATAAGAAAAACAAAACATTGTTCTCCCTGCATTTTGCAGTGAATAACTTTACAGATGTGGCTTACCAGAATCACCTCAGCAGGCTGAAATATGCGCCCATCAATGAAGTCACCGGCAGATCCGGCGTATATAATGTAGGCCGGAACTTCAGCCTCAAGCTGGTGATTCCGATTGACTTTAAATAAATATAGGTTGCTTTTTTAAAAGGCTCCTGCGTCAGCAGGGGCTTTTTTTATGCTGTCCGGGCCCGCCGGTGCATCTGTTATTTTCGTATAGGTGGCCTTGTTATTTTTTATTTTGAAGAAGAATTTCCTGGCAGATGGCGATGGAATGTTAAACCCTACAGCAGTATCCGTTGCTGTAATAAGCAGTTCAGGTAACGGTATGGCCTTGGCGCTGGAGTCAACTGCGCGCATATAGTTGATCAGCCGCTTGCCATTTTGCGTGATATGAATCGTTTGCATCCCTGCCGATGAATTAACAATAGTGGCCGTAATTCCTTTTGCTTCAAATACTGCACTGTCACTCTCCGTATTTCCACTGATCAGTTTAAATGGGATGGGCTTCGTTTTTTCCGCCGGTTTCGCAATGCTGTTTGTTTTGGCAGCTTCTCCGGGAGTAGACTGCTGGCAGCTCAACAATAAAATAGGTATCAATAGTAAAGTTCTGTACACGATAAGTTGATGTTTGGAAAGATAAAGCTATCGAATTTTTATGGATCTGTTCATCTGGGCGAATTCATATATAACGCTTACTTATACATTATTTAATTATTTAACATTATTTGTTTTTATAATTTATATAAATTTGCCTTAGCTGATGAAGATCCATACCAGACGGGCTTGATAAATAAAATCGTTTTAGTGGTACAATTGATTGGGCTATTTACCATTGATGTAAATAATTAAGTAAAATAAGTATAGATTTTGTAGTTTTGAGCCTCGTTATGTAAGTGTCATACTGAATGTCCTGCCAGGAAGAAAAAACAGATTCCCTCAGCTTTCAAAAAAAATTGGTTTTTGTATTATTAAGATTTTTCTGACCACCATTGGTTCAGATTTTGGTTGAAAAAGAAAGGGGCTGTTTTTACAGCCCCATACTTTTTTAACTATTTCTGATGATGATGAACCGGTTTTTCCAATGCTGCCGTATCCTCGTCATAATACACAAAGAAGTAAAGATAGATAGCCCGCGACAATCGCATCAGCCAGGGCTGAATAAGTACCAGCAACACGCCATTTATACCAAGCCATATAAATATGCTGTTATCTCTCCAGGTAATACCAAAAAACACCGCATACCAGATCAGGTTAAATACACTGAAAGCTACTGATAACGCATAGCTTACATAGCCAGTTCCAAACCAGAAGCCGGTTYCCAGCTCATACTTTTGTCCGCATACAGGGCAGTTATCATACATGTTAAAGATCTTCGAAAACTTGATTTGAAATGGGTTCTGATCTTTGAACATATCTCCTTTCCTGCATCTCGGACATTTCATTGTCAGCATGCTGACAAAATAGTTAGGGCGCCTGGGCTGTTGTGTACTCATGTTACAAAATTAATCAATTACAATCAGGAACCGGCTGGCGAAGCTACCCCCGCCAGCCTTTCCGCTTCGTACTTTATACTGCTTCTACTTTCCGCTCACCAATTTGTTGTCTCCACATGGCGTAATACAGGCCCTTTTCATCTACAAGATCTTCATGCTTGCCAACTTCCACGATACGGCCTTTTTCCAGCACATAAATGCGATCGGCGTGCATGATTGTACTCAAACGATGCGCAATCATCACCGTGATATGCTGCTTGGTAGAAGTCACCTCGCGAACAGTAGTCGTAATTTCTTCCTCTGTAATAGAGTCCAGCGCAGATGTAGCTTCGTCAAATACCAGCAAACGTGGTTTGCGCAACAGCGCCCTGGCAATGGATAAGCGTTGCTTCTCTCCACCGGAGATTTTAATACCACCTTCTCCAATCACTGTTTCAAGACCTTTGTCAGCCCGCGCCAGTAAAGAATAACAGGACGCTTTGTCCAGTGCTTCCATTACCTCTGCATCGCTGGCACCTGGATTTACAAATAACAGGTTTTCCTTGATAGTACCTGCAAACAGTTGTGTATCCTGCGTTACAAAGCCCACCTGGTGACGGAGTTCTTCCATATCCACTTCATTGGCATCTACGCCGTTATAGTAAATATGCCCTTCGTTCGCTTTGTATAACCCTACCAGCATCTTTACCAGCGTGGTTTTTCCGGATCCGGAAGGTCCTACGAAGGCAATTGTTTCGCCCACTTTTACAGAGAAGTTTACCTGATCAAGCGCCTTGGTCGCCGCAGTCAGGTGTTTAAACCCTACCTGCTTAAACATCAGTTCATTGATATGGTTCACCTTTACCGGGTTCGCCGGCATTTCTTCTACCGGCGTACTCAGAATGCCCTGGAAGTTTAATAGTGATACCTGCGCCTCACGGTAGTTGAGAATGATATTACCCAACTCCTGTAACGGGCCAAAGATGAAGAAGGAGTACAACTGCAATGTCATCAGCTGGCCTATGCTCACGGTGCCGTGATAAATGTAAAATAACAACAGGAACAAGATGCTGGAGCGCATCAGGTTCACAAAAGTACCCTGCACAAAACTGATACTGCGGATGCTCCGCACTTTTTTCAGTTCCAGCATTAAAATTTTCAGGGTAGTGGAATTTAACCGCCGTATTTCCTGGTTGGTTAACCCCAAACTCTTTACCAGCTCAATGTTACGGAGCGATTCGGTAGTAGATCCTGCCAGTGCGGTGGTTTCTTTTACAATCGTCTTCTGTATCACCTTAATTTTCCTGCTCAGTAAACTCATGAGGATCGTCAGTAAAATACAACCAGTCAGGTACACGAAAGGCAGCGTCCAGTGCACGGTAGCTGCGTACACCATTACAAACACAACGCCGATCATGGATACAAACAACACATTCACAAAAGCAGTAATAAACTTTTCACAGTCTACCCTTACTTTTTGCAGAATAGCCAGCGTTTCACCGCTGCGCTGATCTTCAAACTGCTGATAAGGCAGTCGCAGTGAGTGCTTAAGGCCGTCTGTATACACCTGTGCCCCGAATTTCTGAACAATTACGTTCACAAAATAATCCTGGAATGCTTTGGCGATCCTGGATACCATGGCCACACCTATGGCAGCGCCCACCAACAGCAGTACGCCCCATAAATAGTCGTTTTCCGGCCTGAATATAGTTCCCCCTCTGGTAGTTGCCTGGGGATGAGATGCAAACCTGTCAATGATCCATCCAAAGATCATCGGGTCCATCAGTGAGAAAAGCTGGTTAATACTGGCCAAAGCCATTGCTAATACGACCAACCATTTATATCTCTTTAAATAATGCAGTAATAGTTTCATATGTCCGATTTCCTGAGGTGCAAAGTTACTGCATGTTGCCACATATTGCGGGGAAAAGTACTGGCTATTTTAGCCAAAAAACGTTAACTTAATAGTAAGTTCTTTTTAAGGCATAGGTGATAAAGGATTATCTAAATAAATCTCCACATATGAAAACGTATGATGAAAAACACATCAAAAACATCGTACTGTTAGGTGCACCCAAAAGCGGCAAAACGACCCTCTCTGAAACCATGTTATTCGAAGCCGGCATCATCAGTAAACGCGGTACTGTAGAAGAAAAAAATACAATTTCTGACTACCATGAAATTGAGCATGAACGCGGAAACTCCGTATATGCGACCCTGATGCACACAGAATGGAAAGACTATAAAATCAATATTATTGATACCCCTGGCCTGGAAGACTTTATAGGCGAAGTTATTGCGGCCATCCGCGTCTCAGATACGGCCGTCCTGTTGCTTAATGCCCAATATGGCGTGGAAGTAGGCACCGAGCTGGTATGGGATTATGTGGATAAGTACCGGAAACCCACCATCCTGGCGGTTAACCAACTGGACGCCGAATTAGCCAATTTCAATAAAACAGTGGAAGATGCCGTCCGCATACTCAGACACCCTGTTACGGTAATGCAGTATCCCGTCAATCAGGGCCCGGGATTCAATGCCATCATCGATCTCCTGAAAATGACCATGTACCGTTTCCCCGAAAATGGCGGTAAACCCGAAAAACTCCCCATTCCAGACAGTGAAAAGGAGCGCGCCGACCAACTGCACAACGAGCTGGTGGAAAAAGCCGCCGAAAATGATGATCAGCTCATGGAGCTGTATTTCGAAAAAGGTAGCCTGGATGAGGATGAACTGAGAAAAGGCATCAAAATAGGCATGCTCAATCACCAGGTATTCCCCCTGTTCTGCTTATCCGCAAAAATGAACATGGGTAGTGGCCGCCTGATGGGCTTTATAGACAATGTGGCCCCTTCTGCGGTAGAAATGCCCGCAGAAACCACTACCAATGGAAAATCCGTTCCCTGCGATGCTGCCGGCCCTGCTGCGCTGTTTGTATTCAAAACATTACAGGAGCCACACATAGGCAGGCTCACCTATTTTAAAGTAATGTCGGGAGAAGTGAAAGGCGGTATGGAACTCATCAATGCGCAGGAAAACACGACGGAGCGTATCAGCCAGCTGTTTATTGCAGACGGTAAAAACCGTAACAACATAGAACGCCTGCAGGCAGGAGATATCGGCTGCACCCTTAAAATGAAAAACACCTTCACCAACCATACCCTGGCAGAAAAGAATTTCCCCGGAGAAATTGCCCCCATCGACTTTCCCTCCCCTAAAGTGCGTGTAGCCATTGAAGCAAAGAATAAGGGAGATGATGAAAAACTCAGCGAAGTATTAGCGGAAATCCACATGGAAGATCCTACCCTGCTGATAGAATTCAACCGGGAACTGAAACAGGTGATTCTCCATGGACAAGGAGAACTGCATTTACTCGTCACCAAATGGCGGCTGGAAAACATCTATAAAATGCAGATCGCCTTCCATACCGCCAAAATCCCCTACCGCGAAACCATACAAAAGCCCGCACAGGCTTCCTATCGCCATAAAAAGCAATCCGGCGGCGCCGGACAGTTTGGAGAAGTATATATGAAAATAGAGCCCTGGTATGAGGGTATACCACCGTATAAAGAGCATACGGTGCGTGACACAGAAGAAATAGCACTCAACTGGGGAGGCAAACTGGTGTTCAATAACTGCATTGTAGGTGGAGCCATCGACAATCGTTTCCTGYCTTCCATTCTCAAAGGCGTAATGGAAAAAATGCAGGAGGGGCCACTAACGGGATCGTATGTGCGCGATATACGGGTAAGCGTATACGATGGAAAAATGCACCCGGTAGACAGCAATGATATATCCTTTAAAATAGCCGGTATGATGGCTTTCCGTGAGGCCTTCCACCAGGCGGCCCCGCAGTTGCTGGAGCCGGTATATGACCTGGAAGCTATCGCTCCCGATGTAATGATGGGGGATATTATGAGTGAACTGCAAACACATCGCAGCATCATAACGGGGATGGATACACTGAATGGCTACCAGGTCATTAAAGCACGCACCCCCCAGGCGGAAATAGATAAGCTCTTCGCTGCTCTGCGTAACGTGACACAAGGCAAGGCAAAACTGAAATCCCAGTTTGCAGAATATGCGCCGGTACCCGCAGAAATGCAGAAAAAATTAAGTGAAAGCTATAAGGAGGATCTGAGTATTTAATTACCCCATCCTTCCCTGTCCAGGCTCCTGAACTGTATGGCCTCCGCCATATGTGCAGGTTCTACACTCCTGCTCCCTTCCAGGTCAGCAATCGTGCGACTTACCTTCAGTATCCTGTCATAAGCCCGCGCCGACAATTTTAATTTCTGCATTGCCTGCCCCAGTTGCGCCCTGCATTGATCACTGATCACACATACCGCCGACAGTAATTTACTATGCATTTGCGCATTACAATGAATACCCGGATAGCCGGCAAATCTATCTGCCTGTATGCCACGTGCAGCAATAACACGGTCACGGATACACGCACTTTTCTCAGTGGCATGAACCGATGACAGATCAGAAAACTTAACGGGTGTAACTTCTACGTGTAAGTCTATACGATCCAGCAAAGGTCCGGATACTTTATTAAGGTATTGCTGTACCTGTCCGGGCATGCAGGAACATTCCTTATCCGGATGGTTGAAATACCCGCATGGACAGGGATTCATAGACGCCAGGAGCATAAAGCTCGCCGGGAAGTCAATCGCCATTCTGGCCCTGGAAATGGTGACCTTTCTTTCTTCTACCGGTTGTCGCATTACCTCCAGCACTTTGCGTTTAAATTCCGGCAACTCATCCAGGAATAATACACCATTATGCGCCAGCGAAATTTCTCCGGGCTGTGGAATACTGCCTCCACCTACCAGCGCGGCATCGCTGATGGTATGGTGTGGCGAACGAAACGGCCGGTGTACAATCAGTGAAGCATGTTGTGGGAGCTTGCCGGCGACCGAATGTATTTTAGTGGTTTCCAGTGCTTCCAGCAGAGTAAGTGGGGGCAGGATCGTAGGCAAACGTTTGGCCAGCATGGTTTTTCCGGCGCCCGGCGGACCAATTAAAATAGCATTATGTCCACCGGCAGCGGCTATTTCCAGTGCACGTTTTATCTGGTGCTGTCCTTTTACTTCGCTGAAGTCTACATCAAACTGGTCCTGCGTAATATAAAACTCATCCCTTGCCGGTACTACCGGCTGCAAGGTGTTGGGATCATTGAAAAAGTTAATGGCTTCTGAAATATGTGAAATGCCATATACTTTCAATCCATTCACCATTGCGGCTTCCTGTGCATTTTGTTTGGGAAGTATGCATCCCTGGAAGCCGTCTTTTTGTGCCTGCATAGCCATAGGCAAAGCACCTTTAATGGGCTGTATGGTACCGTCCAGCGATAGTTCTCCCATCATCAGATAGGCTTCCAGGTAGGTGGCTGGTATTTGCCCGGATGCCGCCATAATGCCGGCTGCAATGGGCAGATCATATGCGGCACCGGCTTTGCGGATATCTGCAGGCGCCATATTTACCACTGTCCGGGTTCGTGGCATGCGGAATCCCATACATTGAATAGTGGATTCAATACGTCGCTCACTTTCCTTTACCGCATTGTCCGGCAGGCCTACTATAAATAACCTGTTTCCCTGGGAAGATACATTTACCTCTATGGTAATGGTGATGGCATTAACGCCCTGTATAGCGCTGCCGAAGGTTTTAACAATCATATGGATGTTGGGTTAACTATAGAATTACGAATTACGAATTTCAAATTAYGGATTTGTGAGCAGATATAAGCGAAATGGCTATTCCCATTTACCATCTACACACAAATCCGTAATTTGAAATTCGTAATTCGTAATTCTACCTGATTTGCGTCAGCAAATCAAGTACCTTCTCTCTTTTCAGGATCAGGTACCCGATCTTTTCTTTTGCAATACCATCTTTCAGGAGGTAAGTAAAATGAAGGTCATCTTCTATAACAGTAGATTCAAAATACTTGAATTGAATGCGTTGCTCTGCACTAAGATCTTCTGCTATTTCATAGAGGTGAGTAGACAAGATGAAAAGGCAGTTGGTACTTTGCAGCAGTCCCCGGATAACCGCCAGGGAACAGTTTCTGGCATCTTCCACATTGGTGCCTTTAAACATTTCATCAATCAGCACCAGCCAGTTTTTGCCATTGCTGATTTGCAGAATTGTATTCTTGATACGCAATACTTCACTATAGAAATAACTTTCTCCCTTGAATATATTATCCTGTACCTGTATGTTGCTGAAGATGCCATGAAAGAAGCTCAGCTCCATACTTTGGGCAGGTACGCCCATACCTATATGCGCCAGAAATACCGCTACTCCTACTGCTTTGATAAAGGTGGTTTTACCCGCCATATTTGCGCCTGTAAGGAACATAAAGTGCGAAGCTTCATCCAGTGTTACATCATAAGCTACCGGCTCCGGCAGTATGATGTGATACAGCTGATTAGCTTTCACAACAGGTCTTGTGCTATTGGAAAAGGTAGGGAAAATCAGCTTGTAATGCTTGATCGCTTTGGCCATTGCATAGTAAGCATCCAGTTGCTGGTAAAGGGTCACCAGTTCCGTGATCACCTTTTTATGTCTTTTCCTGATATAATTATCATAACGTAGTATTTCTATATAATTCAGTTTCCCTTCTTCATCCGCTTTCAGAATTTCATAGAAATCTTTTTTTGTTAGCAGCTGCTGCGCCCTGTCCAGCAATGTTTTCAGCAATTTGGGGGTGTCATCTGAATTAAAGGCGTTGATAAAAGAACGGAATCCTTTCAGGAGGTTTACCAGCTGTGTGAAAGAGAACTTAATGAAACCAAAATCAGGTGCATACAATGTTTTATTGATCACTGCCTGTATGTACAACGACATCCCTTCTGTATTAGAGATGGGTTCGATCTGCGCTTCCATATAATTTTCCACTACTACCACCGTGCCGTTGGAGATAATAGAGGGCCAGTTACTTTCCTGCTCCAGGATATACTGTAATGCCCGTTGACGGTTTTGGATCGAGGTAATATCTTCTAATGGGTTGCTGAATAATTGGCGTAGGAATTCACGACCTCCGGAAGTAGTGGTAAAATCAAGCCGGTGAAATAGGGAATACTCTTCGTCGCGGTTAAAAATAGACAGGTCGTAGTAGGATGTTTTGTCCAGTTGCATGCAGCGTCATTTTAGTGAATATACGGTGGAAGATGCAAGGATAGAAAAATTCCATAAGATTAGAAAGAAAAGCTGAGAGCAGAAAGCAAAAGACCATCGAAAGGGATCACTGACGGAGGTTCCGCTGGTATTATCCACTTCGATGGCCTTTTCGCCTTCAGCTCTTATTAGCGGCTAAATGCTAACCGCTGACCCAGTACATTTTCATTGAAAGCGCCGTCAGCATAAGCCAGGTGGCCGCTTACAAAAGTATGGGTGATGGCAGCCGGGAAGGTATGACCTTCAAAAGGGCTCCAGGCACACTTATAATAAATGTTCTGTTTGTTTACGCTGGTCTGGCCATTAAGATCTACGATGACGCAGTCTGCAAAGTAGCCTTCTCTCAAAAATCCTCTTTCCTTTATCTGGAAACAGATAGCGGGTGCATGGCTCATTTTTTCCACTACTTTTTCTATTGTGATATCACCCTGACGGGCATGTTCCAGCATCAGCAAGAGACTGTGTTGTACCAATGGCACACCAGATGGCGCCTGCAGGTAGGGGAGTTGTTTTTCTTCCCAGGTATGTGGCGCATGGTCTGTGGCAATAATATCCAGCCTGTCGTCCAAAAGTCCCTGCCACAGCGCGGTTTTGTTATCTGCTGCTTTAATGGCGGGGTTGCATTTGATCAGGTTACCATATTGTGCATAATCATCTGCCGTAAAATGAAGATGATGTACACATACTTCTGCCGTGATGCGTTTCTCCGCCAGTGGCAGCATGTTGCTGAACAATTGCAGTTCGCGGGCAGTGGATATATGAAGAATGTGCAGGCGGGCATTGTGCTTCTGTGCAAACTGTATAGCCACCAGTGACGACTCAAAACAAGCTTCCACATTACGGATCAGCGGATGATCAGCAGCGGTGAGGTGATCTCCTTTTTCGCGCTGAAAAGCTTCCATATTACTGCGGATGATTTTTTCATCTTCGCAATGGGTAGCTATCAGTAATTCGCTGTTGGAAAAAACGGTTTCCAGGGTGAGGTAGTTATCTACCAGCATGTTGCCGGTAGAAGAACCCATGAATATTTTTACGCCGCAAACACTATCTTTTTTGGCGTTCGTCTTCAGAATTTCTTCCACATTATCATTGGCAGCTCCCATGAAAAAGGAGTAGTTCGCCAGTGAATGTTGTTGGGCAATGATATATTTATCTTCCAGTAATTCCTGGGTGAGTGCAGCAGGTTTGGTATTGGGCATTTCCATGAAGCTGGTGGTTCCACCGGCTACGGCAGCGCGTGCTTCTGTATAAATAGTCGCTTTTTGTGTGAGGCCGGGCTCGCGGAAATGTACCTGGTCGTCTATCACGCCGGGCAGCAGGTGTTTCCCTTCTCCGTTAATTTCCGTGTATTGGCCACTGACAGTGATATTAGGCGCTATTTTTTCAATGCGGCTGTTTCTGATCCATACATCCTGTACCGTGGTTTGTCCTTCGTTTACCACGGCTATATTCCTGATGAGGTAATTTTGCATGCCGCAAAAATAAAGAATTACGAATTAAGAATTACGAATTACGGAGTTGTGGGGAGATGGTAAACGAGAAGCGTATTCATTACTATCTCCCCACAACTCCGTAATTCGTAATTCTTAATTCGTAATTCTTTCCGTTATCCTTCCAGGTGAATGGAAAATACAAACATGCGGGATTGCAGTTTTTCCACCACATTGGAGTACCGCAGGTTAGGGTCTTTCACGTGTACATTGCCGAAACCGTTGCTGATTTTGAATTCAGGAGCAAAGATGAAGCTCTCAAAGTAAAACTCAAATCCGGCGCCGGCTTCATAGCCATAGTCGCTCTTTTTGATTTTTACGAGGTCGTCTGCTCTGCGTAGGCGGGCATTGGAGGCCAGATCATAGTCGTATTTCAGCCCGGCAATGGTGTATACACGCATATTGCCGATGCGGTCCGACTTAAATTTGATCTGTAAGGGGAAGCTTAGTAAAATAGATTCTATCTTTTTTTCGGTATCCTGTGGTTTGGGATAGGCGTCCCGGTAATACAGATTTTTGGAAGCAAAGATGAGCTGCGGATTAAAACGCAGGTCAAAATGCTCGCTAAGTCTGGCATTAGCCAGTAATCCCAGGTTGAACCCCATTGTTTTCAATGGCTCTGCCACCATAATAGAGTCGCTCGCCAGGAAGGCAGGGGAATGCTCGAGTTTAAAATAGGACTGGTTTGCGGCCAGCGTAATGCCAAAGTAATAGGGTTTTGCATCATGTTCTATCATATTCATATTGGTTTGCGCCTTTGCAGGAAGCATTCCAACCAATAAAACGAATATCAGCGCGTAGCGCAGTAAATAGAACATATGCCGAATGTTAGCGTTTTGCATGTAACGGCCTGGAAACGGGTGTTAGTTAAAATAGTTCGCATTGCTTCACCCTGCGGAAACGCTTTCACAGATTCTGGCAGATAACTGTAAGCCGCCTGGCTCTTCGCTATCCATTTCCCGAGCAGCGGTGTAATATAACGAAAATACAAATTATATAATTGTTTAATAGGAAAAACTGTGGGATTCGAAAATTCAAGGATCACCAATTTACCCCCTGGTTTCAGTACACGATACATGTCAGACAGCCCCTTTTCCAGGTTTTCGAAATTCCTTACGCCGAAAGCCACCGTTATGGCATCAAACGTCTGGTCCGGAAAACTTATTGTCTCACTATCGCCGGATTGCAGCGTAATTTTATCTGCCAGGCCCAGTTTTTTGATC
This sequence comes from Chitinophaga sp. 01L420, assembly GCF_056399985.1. Classification (NCBI taxonomy): domain Bacteria; kingdom Pseudomonadati; phylum Bacteroidota; class Chitinophagia; order Chitinophagales; family Chitinophagaceae; genus Chitinophaga; species Chitinophaga sp. 01L420. The sequence continues at coordinate 110,844 of NZ_JBFTSK010000005.1, read as the reverse complement.
TTTTCCCGTCCATGAGTCAACATCCCCTCAGAAATATCAATGCCCACAATTTTTTCCGGATGAAGGTGCTTTTCGGCCATAATGGCAAAGTCGCCCGTGCCGGTAGCTACGTCCAGCATGAGTTTGGGCTGAAGCGACTTCAAATAGCCCAATGCTTTTTTCCGCCAGATAATGTCGATTCCGAGCGACATAAAGTGGTTAAGAAAGTCATAGCGATGAGCAATATCATCAAACATGGTCGCTATCTGCTCCTTCTTGCTTAATTTTGACCCTTCAAAGGGAACGATCTTCTGAACATTTACATTTTCTGACATAGTCCGCAAAGTTAAAGAAATGTAGTATGTAAATAAGGAGATACGGGTTTTTTAATGGAACAAAGCAAATATCACTATGGTAATTAAGTCAGCAGAATATCTTATCAGTAGTCCCGATTGGGAACAATGTCCCAGTCCTACATTACCGGAATACGCCTTTATAGGCCGTTCTAACGTGGGTAAGTCTTCTTTGATCAATATATTGGCCAACAATGAAAAATTAGCCAAAACCTCCGGTACACCCGGTAAAACACAGCTGATTAATCATTTTGCCATCAATAAGGCCTGGTACCTCGTGGATTTACCAGGGTATGGATTCGCTAAAAGAAGTTTATCACAACGCCGTCAATGGCAGCAGATGATCGAAAACTACCTGCGCAAACGTACTAACCTGGTGAGCGTATTTGTGCTGATCGACAGCCGCCACCAACCACAGAAAATAGACCTGGATTTCGTTAACCAGCTCGGTGAATGGAATATTCCATTCAGCCTCGTATTTACAAAGGCCGATAAAAGCACCCAGGCGGAAGTGAGCAAAAACGTAAAAACATTCCTCAACAAAATGAGGGAAACATGGCAGTTTCTCCCGCCTAACTTCGTGACCTCTACCATAAAGAAAACAGGCAGAGATGCAATACTCAATTATATCGATGAAATGAATGCGCAATTCCGGGCCATTGCCTGATAAAAGGAGTCGCCCTCCTCTCTCCAATATTTTTTTATATTTGGTACTACTTGTTAAATGATGGCATTTTTTTACCCAAATACTTGTTGGCATGCTGGATGCAACAGATGAAATACTGTGTAAAAGGATAGTGGAGAGAGATCAGGAAGCCTTCCGGGAATTGTACGAAAAATACCGCGATCCCATATACGGCTATACCCTGAAACTTTGCGGCTTGCCAGACGTGGCGGCAGATGCAGTACAGGAAGTATTTCTGAAAATATGGTTGAAGCGCGAACAACTCAACCCGGCTTTGTCTCTCCGGGCCTACCTCTTTACCAGCACCCGCAACTACGTATTCGACTACCTGAAAAAGGCGGTTCATGATAAAAATTTCCGCGAACATTTTCTGCAATTATATACAGAAGATACCGGCGCCATGGACGATATCCTCTACACCCGGCAGCTGGAAGTCATTAAAATGAATGCCATCTCTCATTTACCTGCCCAACGGCAGCGGATCTTCAAAATGAGCAAAGTACAGGGATTATCCAACCAGCAAATTGCCGATGACCTGGGCATCTCTGTCAATACCGTAAGAGACCAGCTGGTAAAGGCTTCCCGCTTTGTACGGCATTACCTGTATCAACACGCCGATATCTCTATCGTCATGGCTGTCTTTTGCCATATCTACCGGAACTAAAGAAAAATTTTCCTGCCGATCGTCTTTTAGATCATCCCGATCGTATTACTGTTATGTCAACGAGGAACAATGGAAGAAAAGAAGCATAGTGTAAAGGACCTTTTTATAAAACTAGCCGAAAGGAAATCTACACAGGAAGAGCGTTTGCAACTCATTGCCTGGTTGGAAAAAGATCCGGTATCCAGTGAATTTCCGTCTGTGGAAGAACTGTTGGAAACCGGAAACGGACGGGCGATGCCGCAGGAAGCTGCTGCCAATGTTTTTAATACCATTATGCAGCATACCCCGGCAACACCCGTGATCCCGTTATGGAAAAGAACCCGTTTCAGAATAGCGGCCGCCCTGATTCCCTTTGTAGGCCTGGCTTCCCTTGCTATAGTATACTATAGGGAGAAGGATAACCGCCAACATTTTGTCAACAATACGCGCCAGGTACAAACCATTCAATTGGAAGATGGCACCGTTATACGGCTCAATCAACGCAGTAGCATGGCCGTAAACACCAATGACCAACGCCGCGAAGTATGGCTGGAAGGAGAAGCTTTCTTCACCGTTCAACACCAGGCCACACAACCGTTTATCGTGCATGCCGCCAACCTCGTGGATATCAGTGTGCTGGGAACGGCCTTCAATGTAAATACAGGCAATGGCAATGCCGCTGTAGTATTGAACGAGGGGAGTGTAAAAGTAGATGCCGGCAACACCGCATCCCTGCTGCTGAAGCCAGGAGAAATGGCTGCGTTTAACAGCAACACCAGGGTGTTATCGAAACAGCCCGTAGATACCCTGTTTCAAACTTCCTGGAAGTACAACCTGCTGGCATTTAAAAGTCAACCACTAAAAGTAGTCATGCAACAACTAGGTGAACAATATGATTATAAAGTAGCATTCGAAGCAGAAGGAATAGAAGGCCTTCTCTTCACCGGATATCTTCCATCCGACAATCTACAACAGGCGATCCTTACGATAGAACAGTCCTTTAATTTAAAATTCGTTTTACAGCACAAGATCATTTACGTGAATAACAAAAACCTTTAGAGACAACCAAAATTAAGTTATGAAAAGAGTTAAATCAATCAGTTTCCAACTGATAATGGTTACTGCTTTGTTATGCTGTCTGCAATGGACAACCGCACAGATAACAACAGCCGCCACCCGCGAAAACCACACCACGGCAGTGCCTTTGATCACTGTGATCAATGAACTGGAAGCAAAATTTGATGTGCGCTTCAGCTATAACACCAACCTGCTGAAAGGAAAAAGTATCCTGTTGCCAGGCACCGGTGTTTTTGAAGCAGATAACATTGAAGGAGGTCTGAATAAATACATCGCACCTTTGGGCCTGGTATGTAAAAAAATAGATGGCAAACTATACGTGGTAAAAGCGGAAGATGCCGGCAGTACTAAAACCAAATTAACCACGGTGATAGATGCAGCACAAAAGCAAACCATAAAAGGTACGGTGAAAGATTCTGCCGGCAACGCATTGCCAGGCGTAATTGTACAGGTGAAAAGCACTTCGAAGGCAACGGTCACAGATAAAGACGGTCACTTCTCTATCGATAATGTAAATGATGGAGAGGTGCTGGTATTTAATCTCATGGGATACACGCCTAAAGAATATATCGTAAAAGGCGAACAAATCATTACCATCGTATTGAATGATCAGGCGATCAGTATCGACCAGGTAGTAGTCACTGCCCTCGGTATTAAACGTTCTGAAAAAGCATTGGGATACGCCGTACAAAAAGTAAAAGGAGAAGCTGTACAAACGGTAAAAGGAGTAGATCTCGCCACCTCCCTCACCGGACAGGTATCAGGGCTGGTAGTGAAAAATTCCACTGAATTTTTTGCTAAACCTACTATTGAACTTAGAGGTGAAGGAGCTTTGCTCGTAATTGACGGCGTACCTTATGCCAACATGACGCTGCGCGATGTGCCTGCAGATGATATTGAAAGTCTCGATGTACTCAAAGGACCCACTGCATCCGCATTGTATGGCTCCAGAGCCTCCGGCGGCGTACTCCTGGTAACCACCAAAAAAGGAACAGGCACCGGCCTGTCCGTGAATATCAACAGCAACACCATGCTGCAGAGTGGCTTCCTCGCTATCCCTAAATCGCAAACTTCTTATGCCCGCGGGCAGTACGGAGCAATTGATAACGACTACGTATGGGGCCCAAAATTAGATGTGGGCAACACCGCCAGGGATTGGAATCCGGCCACCAAACAATTTGAAGATAACAGGCCATTGACTTCTGCAGGAAAAGATAACCTGAAGAATTTTATGGAGCTGGGATTAATCACCAACAACAATATCAACGTATCCCAAAGCGGCAAGTATGGTAGCTTCCGCGCCTCTATGAACCACATCTACAACAAAGGACAATTCCCCAATGCTAAACTGAATATGTACAATTTCACGCTGGGTGGTGAATTGAAAGCAACAGAGAAGTTTAACCTCGAAGGGCATATGGGTGTCAGCAAAAGAATAGCGCCGCAAACATGGGGTACTGGTTATGGTAACCAGGGTTACATCTACCAGCTCACCATGTGGACAGGTCCCGAATATGATATCCGCCAATACCGCGACTACTGGAAAGTACCTAACAAAACACAAAACTGGATGTACACTAACTGGTACGATAACCCTTACCTGATTGCGTACGAGAAACTGGATGGAATTCAACAGAATACTACCAATGCCAGTTTGACCGCCAACTATAAATTCAATCCTGACCTGACTCTCCTGGTGCGTCTCGGTTATGATGTATACAGTAATAAAGAAACACAAACCAACCCAACAGCTAATATTTATTCTACCAGAGGTGGTTGGAACGCAAAAGGTTTATACGCCATCTACAACTCATGGGGCTGGAGTACCAATAACGATGCGATACTGAGCTACACCAAAAAAGTGGGTAACTGGAATTTTGATGCGATGGCTGGTGGTACCATTTATTACTATCAAAAAGAAGGATTAAATGCTTCTACTAAAAACGGATTGGTTTCACCCACCTATTTTTCGTTGAATGGATCTGTAGAAGCGCCTACTTTCAGCCCGTCCTATACGGCCAACCAGGTAAATAGCTTGTACGGAAGACTGGCAGTTAGCTGGAAGAATACTGTTTTCGTGGATGCTACCGGCAGGAATGACTGGAACTCTGCACAGCCGAAAGCAAACAGGGCTTACTTTTATCCTTCTATCGGATCAAGTGTGGTATTATCTGAATTATTCAAAATGCCTGCCTTTACTGATATGTGGAAAATCCGCGGTTCCTGGGCCACCTTTAAAACACCTGCAAATCCATATGCGATCAACCGCCTCTACAGCACCAGTACAGGTGTGTGGAACGGTGCCAATTCTGCCAGGTATCCCGGTAGTTTACTGGGTGCCGATATCCTCCCAAGTTCACAACGTACCTGGGAAATCGGTACTGCCGCTTACCTGTTTAAAAAACGCCTGAATATAGATGTGGCTTACTTCAACAAATATTATTTCAACCAGCAGGAACTGGTGCCTATTTCAGGTAGCAGCGGATTTGAGTCTACCCTGGTGAATACCGGCGAAACCTATGTTAGAAAAGGAGTAGAAATTACTGTCGGCGGTACGGTGATCAAAAACAAAAATTTCCAGTGGGTATCTACTGTTAACTGGTCTAATCAACATCGTTACTACATAGACCTCGACTCTGTATATTCTGCTAAAAAGCCCTGGGTAAAAACAAAAGAAAGACTCGACGTAATTACCGACAACTACTGGTTAAGAGATCCTAAGGGCAATATTATTCATAACAATGGTATTCCGGTAGAAAGTGATTATGAACAATTATATGGTTATACAGATCCTGCTTTTAGTTTTGGTTTTATCAACACCTTCTACATTGGCAACTTTACTGTAGGACTCAATATCGACGGACGTATCGGCGGATGGATGTATAACTACATTTATGATAAAATGTGGGATTCCGGTACCAATCCTGAATCAGATAATCAGTATCGTTATGATGAAGTAGTGAAAGGCTTAACTAATTACGTAGGTAAAGGCGTAAAAGTAATATCCGGTAGTGCAAGCTATGATAACTTCGGTAAGATCATCAGCGATACCCGTCAGTATGCTGACAACGATACCAAAGTGTCTTACCAGGATTATGCACAGAACTTCAGAGGTGGTGATCGTGGTATTCAAAAGAAATCATTCGTAAAAGTGCGTGAACTGTCTGTAGGATACCGTTTTCCGGCCAATAAGCTGGCTCATTCCGGTATTAAAAATGCATCCGTTTCCGTTACTGCGCAGAACCTGTTCCTCTTCACCAAATTCAAATTTTCAGATCCTGATGTGGACGATGAAAACCTGAATTCACCATCGCAGCGGATGATCGGGGTTAATTTCAAAATTGGGTTCTAATCTTTCATCATCAAAGTAAATCACATGAAAAATAATTCACTGAAATATATACTGGCGATCCCATTAGCGGCCACCATGATAGCGGGATGTTCTAAATTTGATAAGATCAATACCAACCCCAATCAAACAACACAGGTGGGGGCAGATCTGTTGGCTACCCAGATGATCCTGAATATCACAAGAAGCAGCATCAGTACCACTAAAGGATTTATGCAGCCCTACCTGTTGGGTAAATACCTTACCTGGGGAGAAGGACAGGAGAATTTACAGTATAATAAATTCGGGAGAAGCAACTTTGACCGGTTGCTGCAGTTGCGCAATATCCCGCCTATGGTCAATGCTGCACTGGATGAAGAGGCCAGAAAATCATACAACGGACTAGGTCACTTTATCCGGGCATGGCAGTTTTTTCAAACTACGATGCAGGTAGGCGATATTCCTTATTCGCAGGCGGGTAAAGGCGAAGCGGAAAATATCATTCAGCCGGAATATGACACGCAAAAGAAAGTGTTCCTGGGTATCCTGAATGAACTGGATAGCGCGAACGCATTGTTTGCAACAGGAAAAGATTTTGCAGGCGATCCTATATATAGCGGTAAAGTAGATAACTGGCGCAGGCTGGTCAACAGTTTTGAATTACATGTGTTGATGAACCTGTATAAAAAAACTGGTGATGCAGATTTGAAAGTGGTGGAACGTTTTAAAGATATCGTAGCCAACAGACCATTGATGCGTTCTTATGCCGATAATTTTGCATTGACTTATACTCCTGCTGCTGGTCAAAATTATCCATGGTCCGATGTGCCGGCGGGTTCAGGTAATTCATTTGTGAAATCGAATTATACCATGCTTTCAGCAACGTTAATCGCGCCGTTGAAAACATTGCAGGACCGCCGCCTGTTCTATTATGCAAAACCTTCTCCTGTAAAAATTGCTGCAGGAAAACTACCCAGCGATTGGGATGCATATGTAGGTGCAGAACCATCCAACGCATTTTCTGCACTGCAAACCATGCGTGTATCTAAAGATTATTCTGATCTGAACAATCGCTATGTAAACCTGGTAAGTGCAGAGCCGGTAAGTGTATTCAGCTATCCTGAATTGCAATTTGTACTGGCAGAAGCCACTGTACGTGGATGGATTTCCAGCACAGCGGCTCAAACCTATTATGCAAATGGCATTACCAATGCCATGAAGTTTACAGCTACCTACACACCAGATCAGGCTGATTTTCATCACAACATGAAAATGGATGATGCTTATATTCAGGCATACGTTACTTCCGTAGCACTCACTGGCAATATGCAAAATCAGTTGTCGCAGATCATTACACAGAAGTACGTCGCAGGCTTCCTGCAAGGTTGCAACTATAATGCGTGGTATGAACAAAGACGCACCGGCTACCCGGCATTTGTGTTGAATAGCACAACTAATCTGAATACGCCAGGTACACAGTTTCCGGTAAGATGGTTGTATCCTGCCAACGAATTAAGCTATAACAATGCAAATATGGATGCTGCTATTCAACGGCAGTTTKGTGGAAGTGATAATGTAAATAGTGTAATGTGGTTGTTGAAAGACTAACATCTTTTATAAAACAGGAAGGCCCGCATCAGCTGATGCGGGCCTTCCTGTTTTATAAAAGCGCTATAATATTCTCTGATAGATTAGCCTCATTCCCTCCGGGTTTTTATCCCACACATAAAGCAGGTTCTTTTTTATTTCGATATAGTAAGAATTCTGGTTCCCAAGTTTGAGTTGCCATCTGGGGTCAGCATCGATGTCGGCCTGTACAACGTTATAGGTAGTTGCTACCAGCTGTAAATCGTCTACCAGCAATCTGTATTCTCCATGCTGGATAATTAATTCCTGCCTGTTTGTTATCCTGGATTCCAGTCCAATCATGTCGCCGTCTGCTTTTATAAGCAGCCACTTTCCTTCAATTTTTGTTGTAGAAGTATCCTCTTCTTCTTTTTGGCAGGAGGAAATAAGTATAAACAGGAGGAAAGTAGCTATCCAGTATTTTATTTTCATAGTAAAGGGTATTAATTGGCCAATAGCTTGCAATTGGCGATGGTTTGATTTATTTTTTTCTGGAAATCATCCATGTAAGGCACGCTGGTACCGGTATCTATGGAGATTTTGGTGGTGTCGGCAGGTGTTTCCTGTATGTAGGTGAATGTTTCGAAGGAATTGTCTGCCGCGCCGAGAAGACTATAGCTGCTTACCAGTGTATCTGCTTTGATGGTGGTTTGCGGAAAACTGGTGAGGTATTGTTTCAGACTGTCATGAACATTACCGGGTAAAGTAGTGGTGTCACTTTTGTCTCCGGTATAAGTAATTTCATAGCTGGCATCAGCGGTGATCTGCAGCTTTTTGGTATGCGGTACCGGTACATTGCCGCCGCCGAAATTAACAAACAAGGCATTACCCTTTGAAGGAGGTGCAGTGGTATTTCCGCCTTTGTTTTTACAGGCTGCAATACTGAAGGAAGCAATTAGCATTACTGCTACCAGTGATTTTGGTGATGTCATAATAGGGTTATTTAAAACGATGAATAAGGAAGCTGTTTCATTCCCGTAAAATTTAAACAGCCCACCAGTATTAATTTCCTGCTAAAGGGATTAAGGTCTCAATAGCTTACAATTGATAATGGTTTGATTTATTTTTTTCTGAAACTCGTCTATATAAGGTACAACAATACCTTGATCTATGGTGATTTTAGTGATGTCGTCAGACCTTTCGGGTACATAGCTGAACCGTTGATAAGGGATGTCTGATGCTCCCAGAGCACTGTACTTAGCTGTTTGAGGATCCGCTTTGATGGCTGCACGTGGAAAGCTGGAGAGGTAGGGTTTCAAACTATCATGAATACTACCGGATAATTGAATGATTTCCTTTTTTTCTCCGTTAAACCTGACTTCATAGCTGGCATCGGCAGTGATTAGTAGTCTTTTATATGGGAACTCCGCAGATGCCGCTATCTGGCTGTTGAAATCAATAAAAAGCGCATCCCCTTTAGGAGCAGGAGTTATGTTATCTTTCTTACAGGCAACAATGCTTATAGTGGCTAATAGCAATATTGCTATTAATGATTTTGGTGAGGTCATAAATAAAGGTATTTTATGTATGTTAAGCGTGGGAGCAATGGGAAAGTTACAATTTCGGGCAGGATTTGTATAGCTAGATAAGGGGAGAAAAAGCCACCTGACGTGGTATCACGTCAGAAAAATATTTGAGAGAGGTACAAAAAACAGGCGCCTTAGTTCACTATTTTATTGGCGCAGCTGCTGCTGGCAAACGCTTCAGGTTTGGCTTTGAAGGCAAAGCCCATACCCAGGATATAACCCATTGCTTCGCGCAGGGCCAGGTTACTCTTGAACTGAGGGTTGGTATTGATGTCTGCATGAACTTCCATGTCTACATTATATTCAGTAAACAGGTCACACAGTTCATACGCAATCTCAATACTCTTGCCTACTTCTACCAGCATGCGCTCTTTGATAGAATAGCGGTTTTTGGTTTTTTCATTGTGGATAAACATAAATCCGCCATGACCTTCCCGAAGGAAAACGATCACTGTAGCGAATTCAGTATCCACTCCTTTTACCTGGGAATCAGTGCCAATGCACACTTTCAGACGAAATCCCTTAGCGGTTTCGCGAACAATGGCTTGTCGTACTTCCTCCTTTACCGGAAGGTGGATGACCTCTCCATTAAATCTTCTCCATTGCATAAAATGTATATTAAAGGGTGAACATGCAAATTGGGTTATGCTATAATGCCTGCCTGTCGAAGTAATGCCATGCGTTTGGTGGGTCAACAATATGGGATGCGTTCATTGGGGGATAACAGCAATATATACGAATATACGAAAAAGCTGTTAGCAATTACCAACAGCTGCACGTTAAAAAAATGAGAAGAAAGAAAGAAGAGATGCGGCTAAAACTGGCCAGTACTGAGTAGTACCAGTGTGCAGGCTTCTACCGGTTGAATATTATGCTGCCTGGCAATATCTTCCAGTTCCTCGTTTTCTGCACCCGGATTGAATATAATGCGGCGGGGTTGCAGCTGCAGTATGTAGTCGTAATACGCTTTCTGAGCAACAGGATTCAGGTACATGGTAACGGTATCTACTTTCTCCAATGCCGGATGTTCGGTGATCACCGGGATATCCCCAATCGTAGCCACACGACTCCCGATAGCCACTACGGGATGGCCTTTGGCGGTAAGTCTGTTCACAGCCATATTGCTATATCTTTCGGGATTGGGTGATGCACCCAGTACCACGGTGAGTTTTTTATCGTTGCTGGTTTCCATACCACTAATTTACGGAATTCAAAACAAGTGGTAAGCATGCCGGGGCAGATGAGTCAGGATATCCTGGAACGCATCTTTTAACAACGGAAAGGTAAAAGTAAAACCTGCCTGTTGTGCCCTGGATGGTAGTACCCACCTGCTTTTCAATAGCAGCTCCGTTTCTGTACCGATCAGGGCGGCTCCTATTTTTAATAAAGGAGCTGGGGCCGGCAAGCCAAATACATGGCCGGTAGCTGCCCGCAATGATTGCATGAATACTTTATTGGTCACCGGATTGGGAGCCGTACAGTTGTAAGTGCCGCTGCCCGTTTCATTTTCGTATAGCCAGGCTATCATCCTGCATACATCTGTGATATGTATCCAGGTAAACATTTGTTTGCCACTGCCCTGATAGCCGCCCAGACCGAACTTTGCCAGGTTCAGATAAGGCTGCATAACACCCCCGGGCTGCCAGCCTAAGGTAACGCCTATACGTAGTATTGCTTTTCGTGTATGCGGCAGGGTAATATCGTTGAAAGTTTTCTCCCATAATTTGCATACCTGAACAGAGAAATCATTGGCCATCTCCCCATTAAATTCATCCATGGGATGGTCCTCCGCGTGCCGGTAGATGGTGGCGCTGCCTGCATTGATCCATACTTTGGGCGGATTTTTCAAGGTCTGAATGGCCGCTCCTAAAGCGTTGGTGGCGTTGATGCGACTATCCAGTATGGCTTGTTTGTTTTGCGGGGTATAGCGGCAGTTGACACTTTTGCCAGTGAGGTTAATCAACAGGTCCGCATTTTCCAGTGCTGCGGTCCATTTGCCGGCATTTTTACCATCCCAGGCTATATAGCTGATCCGGCCGGCAGCAGGGCGTGGCGTGCGGGTAAGGATGATAATATCGTTCTCCTCTCGGAAATATTCGACCAGGCTTTTGCCGATAAAGCCGGTGCCGGCAGCGACGATGATGCGTTTATTTTTCACGATAATTGATCGTTTTCAAGCGTTTCATAAAAAGTTAGCAGCAGGTAGCAAATCATCAGCAAGGGAGCGGAATATACCAGCCATAGCAGGCCAAACAGGGCAAAGCCAATATTCATCACGCTGAGTACTATCAGGATGGCGCAGAGCATGAGTACAGGAATCAATATCCAGTGATATATCTTTCTGAAAAAGGAAATAGAAAACCCCTGGTGAATGATACAGCTGAAAAGCTGATAGATGAAAAGGGCTACCAGTAGTGTATTGAAAGGCTCCATAGAAGAAGAGCGTATAAAAGCTAAAAGCAATAACAGGATCTGGATAACGACATCAGTAAGTAATAAAATCCTTTTTTTCTTTCCATATTTCAGAATTTTCAGTAAAGAATGAAATATTGAAACAAAAAAAATTATTTGATGAGTTTCAGCAAGCTGCTATAGAACCAGTTTTCTTCTGATTTAATAAATGCACCAATTGTTTTATCGGTTTGTTGAGCAAACTTGGTAATGTTGGAGATGGAATCTTTGAAGGCTTTCATTTCTTTGTCTTTTGGATCGCCTTCTGCCTGCTGCAGCTGTAACAGCACTTTCATGATAGGATCCAGCTCACGTTTCTTTCTTTCGCGTGCGATATAGGTAGCTACTTTCCAGATATCTTTTTCGGCTACAAAAAATTCCTTTCTTTCACCTGGAATGAGGATACGTTCCACCAGTCCCCAGTTAATAAGTTCCCGCACATTCATATTGGTATTACCACGGGAAATATTCAGTTGCTCCATGATATCATCTGCACACAACGGATCCGGCATTACCAGCAGTAACGCGTGAATCTGAGCCATCGTACGGTTAATACCCCACTGAGCGCCTAAAGATCCCCAGGTCTGAATAAACTGTGCCTTTGCTTCCACTAAGTTCATGTAGGTTGTAATTTATAGCGTTTGACAATTTACAGGGTCAAATGTATACCAAGTTTTTGAACTTTCAAAAGATAATGAAACATTTTACGGCCCAATGACCGGATAACTCACAAAAAAGGCGGAGTGTATCACTCCGCCTTTCGTATAGCTATTATAATCAGTTTATACCAGCATGGTTACCGGATTTTCCAGGAACCCTTTCAGGGTAGCCAGGAAACGGGCGCCTACAGCTCCATCCACACTTCTGTGGTCGCAGCTCAGGGTCAGTTTCATAATGTTGGCTATTTTCACCTGACCTTTTTCCACAATCGCAGTTTCTGTGATATTACCTACTGCCAGGATCGCTGAATCCGGTGGGTTGATAATAGCAGTGAATTCATCGATACCGAGCATACCCAGATTGGAGATGCTGAAGGTATTACCGCTGAATTCCTGTGGTTGCAGTTTCTTGTTTTTGGCTTTGTCGTACAGGCCTTTTGCATCATTGGCAATCTGGCTCAGTGTTTTCTGATCAGCAAAGCGGATCACCGGTACAATCAAACCATCTTCAATGGCTACCGCAGAACCGATGTGTATATGCTGGTTCTGACGGATAAAGTCGCCCATCCAGCTACTGTTTACCGCAGGATGCTGACGTAGTGCCATCGCAGAAGCTTTGATCACCATGTCATTGAAGGAAATTTTAACCGGAGAAATTTCGTTAATAGATTTACGTGCTTCCATGGCTTTATCCATATTCACATCTATTTTCAGGTAGAAGTGAGGAGCAGTAAACTTGCTTTCGCTAAGGCGTCTGGCAATAACCTGGCGCATTTTGGTCAGCGGAATATCTGTGAAGCCTTCCTGGCCAGCCGGAACAAAGGCAGGAGCAGCAGGTGCTGCGCTGCTTGTGCTTTGAGCAGGAGTAGCTGCTTTGGCAGCAGGAACGAAGCTATCTACGTCTTTTTTGATGATACGGCCACCATCACCGGAGCCAGGAATCTGGCTGATGTCGATGCCCTTTTCTTCTGCCACTTTTTTAGCCAGCGGAGAAGCTTTAACACGGCCGTCTGCATTACCGGATGCAACTGCAGCGGGAGCGGCAGGAGCAGTAGTGGTGGCAGCAGGAGCAGTCCCGTTTTGTGAAGGCGCAGCAGGAGCCGCAGTTTGTGCAGCAGGAGCTCCGTTTTCAGCAGCCAGTATAGCATCTACACTGGTACCGGCTTTACCAACAATGGCAATGATACCGTTTACTTTGGCAGCTTCACCTTCTTTTACACCTATATATAATAAGGTACCGTCGGCATAGCCCATTACTTCCATGGTCGCTTTATCCGTTTCCACTTCCGCCAGTACATCGTCATTCTTCACAACATCGCCTACTTTCTTATTCCAGGCAACTATTTTACCTTCTGTCATGGTATCGCTCAACAGCGGCATACGGATAACAGTCGCATTTTTCAGTGCTTCTTTTAATGCAGCATCATCAGCCGGTGCAGCAGTAGCAGCAGGAGCGGCCTGTGGTGCAGGTGCCGGTGTGGCTGCAGCAGCTGCAGGAGCAGCAGTAGCCTCTTTTTTATCTTCCAGCAGAGAAGTATAATCTTCTCCCGGTTTACCTACAATGGCAATAATTCCGTTTACCTTAGCTGCTTTTCCTTTCTCCACACCAATATACAGGAGGGTTCCTTCTACGTAACCCATCACTTCCATGGTTGCTTTATCCGTTTCCACTTCAGCAATAACATCGTCTGCCTTTACTGTATCGCCCACCTTTTTATGCCATTCCGCAATCACCCCTTCCGTCATCGTATCACTCAAAAGGGGCATTCTGATAACTTCTGCCATAGTGTTTTATTCAAAATTTTGTTCAAACCTACATGTTTTTGCGCAAAAACGCAAAGAAGGAATTGTAAACTGTTTAAAAATGTCTATCTATCGTTTATATTTAATTACAGTGCCCGGATTAGAAATCCAGCTCCATATTAAGTCTGTCTTTCAGCTCTTTTACCATTGGATATTTTTCAGACATCTGCTGAAATTGTTCCCTGCTGGATAGCGGCGCAGGGCCAATATCCTGTGTTTGCTGACTTTCGTCCAGCTGCAGGGTAAGCACAATGGTAGGATTATTAAATTTCTTTTTCAGGAACTCAGCAATCACCAGCTTCTCTTCTTCCATAAACCGGAATTGCACAATGTTCCTGCTTACGATGCCTACTTCCGTAGGGGCCAGCAACTTCAGCTGTGCCAGCTGTAAGTTACTCACCACCGTCATTTTGTTGGCTTGCCGGTACAGATCAATAAATTCTTCCCAGTACACGGAAATTGCTCCCATTGTGAGTGCGATAGACTGTACCTGGGTAGTAGTTTGCTGTTTCGCTGCCATCGCCTCTTTCATGGCGGCGAGTCCGGTTAATTTGCTGGCCGGTGTGGCTGCGGTGGCGGCAGGAGCCGCTGTTACAGGCATACCGGTGCCAGAGGCTGTAGCTGTGGTATTTGCCGGCGTAGCTGCAACGGCTTGTGCCTGCGCACTTACTGGTGCTGTTGGTACCGGCTGCTGCTGCTGTTCTACGGGCAAAGCTCCGGGAGGTGTTTGTACCGGTGCTGCAGCTACCGGACTTTGTACTGGTGCTGCGGGAGGGACTGGTGTCTGCCCGGTTGCTCCGGTATCTACCGTTAAACGGGCAGCAGGCGCCGATGCAATACTTTCAGTAGTAGCTGGTTTATCTGTGATGGTTTTGGCCGTTACCGGCTGGGCAGCAGGTGCGCGCAGCTTTTGTGGTACCGAACCATCAGGTACTAATTTTTTTTTTGAAACCTCTCCGGTGCTGTCATCGCTGACCAGCGTTACCGCCTGTTGCAGATAACATAACTTGATGAGGGCCATTTCCACATGTAAGCGCTTATTACGCGCCATGCGGTAATTGATCTCTGTTTCGTTGAGCAGGTGCAGGGCTGTGATCAGGTAAGCGGGGCTTATCTGACCGGATAACTGCTTGTAGCGCTCTTTCAGATTACCGGATACTTCTACGAGGTGAAGCGCTTTGTCTTCTTTACACAACAACAGGTTGCGCAAAAATTCCGCCCAACCATTCAGGAAATTATCTCCTTCAAAGCCCTTTTGCAAAATTTCGTCAAACAGGAGCAGCGCACTAGCTATATCCTGCTGTAATACGGAATCCATTACCCGGAAAAAATAATCGTAATCCAGGATATTCAGGTGCTCCAGTGTATTCTGATAGGTAAGATGTCCGCTGGTAAAGCTGACAATCTTATCCAGGGTACTCAGGGAATCACGCATACAGCCATCCGTCTTCTGGGCCACCAGATGCAAGGCATCGGTTTCTGCCTCAATATGCTCTTTGGTACAGATTTCCTGCAGATGGTCTACTGTATCCTGTATGGTAATACGTTTAAAGTCGAAGATCTGGCAACGGCTCAGGATAGTAGGCAATATCTTGTGCTTYTCTGTGGTAGCCAGGATGAAAATCGCGTATGATGGCGGTTCTTCCAGGGTTTTCAGAAAAGCATTGAATGCCGAGGAGCTGAGCATGTGTACCTCATCTATAATATAGATCTTATATTTTCCTGCCTGTGGTGCAAAACGGACCTGTTCCACGAGGGTACGGATATCATCCACCGAGTTGTTGGAGGCAGCATCCAGTTCATGGATGTTGAAAGAACTGCCTTCATTAAAGGATTTACAGGAATGACATTCGTTACAGGCTTCCCCATCCGGCTGCAGGTTTTCGCAGTTAATGGTTTTAGCCAGGATACGTGCACAGGTGGTCTTTCCTACTCCGCGAGGTCCGCAAAACAGGAAGGCATGCGCCAGCTGGTTATTGCGGATGGCATTTTTGAGAGTGGTGGTAATATGTGCTTGTCCTACAACAGTTGAAAAGTTCTGTGGACGGTATTTACGGGCTGAAACGATAAAATTCTCCATATGACTGCTACGCTTTCGCGAGCGCCGAAAATACGCACAAATTCAGTAAGAGAAAAATGCACAGCAGGAACGGCGCTTTGACAGGGTGTTATTCCCCTGATTCTAACGTTAAAATAAATTCCAGGTAGGCCTTTTTTAATAATATGATTCCATTATTATAATGTTCCATCATGGCAGAACTGATTTCATGCAGCTCCTGGATAGCTACATAATCGGGTATCATATCTTCCATAAAGGTACAGTCCTGCTGCCGGAATTTTTTGAGCTTCTCGTTCAATCCTTCCGGAAAGGAACTATAGAGGGGAGAGTTACTGATGTTTTCTGTCATCATGCGGAAACTCCAGCATTCGGCAGATAACTCATCAAAAAGTGCCGGCATCGACTCCATATCATGTTCACCTGTATTAAAGAGGAGGCTGATGCAATGTATAATCCGTATCACCTGATCATTCAGCTGATGGCCGGTTTGCTGATATTGTAATATCTGAAGATATTTCTCTTTTAGCAGCTGGGCAGTAGCTGGATTTTTTTGATGTGCAATAGTGTAGTGATAACGAAATGCTTTCTGGTCATGTGTCTGGAGCCATTCCTGTTCGGCAGACACTTTTTCCGATAGCATCCGTGCCAGTTGTCTGGCCCGGGCAGCACTGTATTTCTGTCCGTCAAATTCAAAATAGCGGGTCTGAAACTGCCCGCTACTGATTGCCTGAAGGGTTTCAGCATCCTGACGGTCACGGTAAAATGTCCGCATCCTCACAATGATATCCGGATGATATATCGTTTGAATACCACAATTTTCGATTTCTTCCGGTAGTAGCAAGTGGGTGTATCCTTCAGTCATTTCATTGAATGGCCGGTTGTCATAATAATCATTAAATACCTTGGGATATTCATATAGCTGGTGACGTTGAGCCAGTTCCTCAATATAGCTGTCCGGGCTGATTTCGGTGAATGTTTCCGCAGCAGGGAGAACGGTGAAATTATATACCAGCGCAGTCATTTGCTCCTGCAAACGCTCCGGTTCTCTGAATAACCCCCAGGCACTGCTGCTGATTTGCCTGCATGATACATTCGCCTGCAGGTAATGCGCCTCCCGGTCTTCTCTTGTAAGATGGGACGTCCATTGCTCCCGTAACTGCACCCTGCTTTTC
This sequence comes from Chitinophaga sp. 01L420, assembly GCF_056399985.1. NCBI lineage: Bacteria > Pseudomonadati > Bacteroidota > Chitinophagia > Chitinophagales > Chitinophagaceae > Chitinophaga > Chitinophaga sp. 01L420. The sequence goes on along the minus strand of NZ_JBFTSK010000005.1, from coordinate 93,483 downwards.
AGGAAGGTTTGAAAATAATTGTCTGTAATAACAGGTAGTCCGGCGCTGTCAAGTGCCAGGTGATTCTGGGCGGCATAGTAATGAATGAGGGCGCGTTGTACCCTGAAAATATTGGAAAACCGAACCGCTCTTTCCGCGAGGTCAGGCAGTTTATGAAAACAGTGATCCAGACAGTAGCTGCCCATTTCTAACCGGCGTAAGCCGCTCACGGCGGTTTCAGTACTGGTAAGGCCCACTGCCACCGTATCCGTATAAAATTCCATTTCCCGGCTTAAAGTGAGGTACTGCCTGTTAATCAGGGAATATATTTTCCTCAGCACTAATTGCATGATATTCAGGATCCGGGTAGTGATATGGGCAAAAAAACTTAACAGACTTCCACCATGGCTCCATCGTACTTCCATTTCCTCCCACCGCTCATTTTCGTACAGCATATTATACAACGTCTTATTTAAGGTGTATATATAGCTGCCCAGCTTCATACTTCGCTGTGAGAAATGCGTGAATTCGTGTGCCAGTAGCATTTTAAGTTCGCTGATATTCACACTATTGACAAGCCCCAATCCAATCTCCAGGTTTTTACGGGTAGGCCAGAACAAACTTAAAAAGCTGGAATTGTGAAAAACAGTGGCATTCATGTCGGGCACTACAAATATTTTCTTTGGGAAACGAATACGCGTGTCTTTTACCAGTTGAGTAATAAAGTCGAATAAATCAGGATGGTTATCGGCAAAAATCTGGGTACGATATGGGTTAACTGCGGGACGCTTATTAAAAAGAAACTTAATGAGGAAAAACAATACCATCCCTCCCAGTAACACAAGACTAAGTCCTATGATGCCGGAAATCCAGGTAGGATAAGTGCGGAATAGTATTATCCCTCCTGATACAAAGGTCACCGCCAGGGCCACCGCTGTGAGCAATAATACCACGTAAAGAATAAAGAACAAGACAACGCAGCTGATGGCTTTCATTATCTGTTGCCTAAATAATAACGTGGGCTGAACAAGTGCCAGATCCGCGTTCTCCGGGCACTCAGGATATAAGTTGGTCATAACAAAACATCAGGTTAGATACGATCGTAACAGCAAAAGGGATTTAAATGTATATAATATTCAGTAACTTCTTTGCTACTCTGAGGCTATCGGATATTTATATGGGCTGCTGAGCAGCGCTCCTGATTTGGTTTTTATGGGATTTTTCAAATGTATATATTTTATAATAATATATTAGTTGCCACATGGTCAATAGTTTTTTTTGAGGAAAAGTTACGGAAAGGTGTTTCTTCATTGCGAACGACAGTTATTCAGTAAAAATTGTCCTAATGACACTTTTTTCAACTACATATTAATGGCATTTTTTCATGTTTACCCTCAAAAATAACGGCCGGTAAAGGCGTCACACTTATTTAAGAAGATCGGATACTGATAAAAATTACAGCAGGCAATGTTGAGAATAACAATTACCGCTTTCATGCGTTACGATGCGTGCGACCTTTCCATAACCGGACGCATTCCCGGAGCAGCCGATCAGTGGCAGTATCCGGATGCAGGAGATATACAACGCCTGCAGCCGGATCACTTCATTACCCCACCATTGGGTGCCTTTTATATGGAATAGTTCGGTCGAATAAATAGCGGTAGGTAGTCAGTTGTCTGGAAGGAACTGCACCAAGATTTTCTGCTACATTCTGCATTCTCGGGTTAAAGTCGCCGATCCACTGCATTTCATAATCTACATAGTGTGCCATATCAGTCTGGATAAGCTTAGCGCCTTCTACAATCATATAGGCATCTATCCCTTTCCCCTGGAATTCCGGTATAATACCGAATATAATCCCTATCATTTTTTTGCAATAGCCGGTTTGTTTGAGCCACAGGAACTTCAGTTTTTGGAGGAGCCCAAATTTTCCATTCATATGCTTAATATACTGATTGAGATCCGGAAGGTTGAGCCAGATAGCAATAGGTTGTTCATGATGATACACAAACCAGGCGATCTTTTCATCGAGCAATGGCTTCATCTGCTTAAAAAGGGCGAGCGCCTGTGCCTTTCCCATTTCCTTGCCACCTCCATGCTGTGCCCAGGCTTTGTTGTATACTATACTGAAAGCTTCTGCAAATTTCGGCAGCTCATTTTTCCGGATATGTATCGCCTTGTAAGCAGGATCTGCTGCGATATGAGCATGGCGTTCAAAAAACTTAGGTTGTAACTGATCACTTACCTTCATTCCAAAGCAGATCTGGTTAAAGAAAAGCTGGAACCCATATTGCTCAAATAAACGGATGTAATAAGGCGGGTTGAAATTCATGCAGTAAATGGGTTCATGAAATCCCTGTGTAAGTAATCCCCACCAGTTATTGCGTTCGCCAAAGTTGATAGGACCATCCATAGCCCTCATACCTCTTTCCTGCAGCCATTGTTTGGCAGTGTCAAAAAGTAAGTTGGCTGCCTCCTGGTTATCGATACAGTCAAAGAATCCAACACCTCCCACCGGACATTCGTCCCCTTTATTTTTATATTTCTTATTTACAAAAGCTGCGATCCTGCCAATGGACCTGCCATTATCATCTTTTAAAATCCATCTGATAATTTCTCCATGACGGAATGCCTTGTTTTTCTCTGGATCAAATACTACGTTTATATCCTTATCCAGCGGCCTTATCCATCCAGGTACATCTTTATTTAATATTACATGCACATCGAGAAACTGCCGGGCTGTTAGTTCATCGTTTACAATAATCAGTTGCATTGAGACCATTTGTACAAATGTAATAAAAACTGCATTGGCATTATTTTTTCTCTCTTCCAAACCATGAAAAGAACTTACGTTTATCCCGCCATACTGTTGCTGCTGGTAGTTGTATTCGGCCTTGGCTATTGCCAGCAACAACGGCACGTACACAAAGTATTGTCTGAAAACCAGCGCCTGTGGAACGAAAACCGCGATTTACGCAAAAGCCTGGATCAATTCGGGGCAGTAAGCCAGCAGATTACCACCCACCAGGAAGTGCAGCAAAGAACAGCCGGACAGTTTATTGAACGCAGGGCTTATTATCGTCGCAACTGGCAACAGTTTATCGCAGTAACAGCAGGAGACTACCGCACCGGATTGCTGGGGGGCATTAAAGACCTAAACGTCACCGTAAATAATCAGACGGAATACGCCCTGGATAATGTGGTGGTGAAAGTGGAGTACATGCGGAATAACAATGAAATTTTTAAAACTGAACAATATACCATCAGTAATATTCCGGAGAAGGGAACACGTAGTATTGCTGCTTCCAACAGCCGCAAAGGGAGCAAGGTAAATGTGAAACTGATGAGTATTACCAGTCAGCCAATGAATTTTTGCTGGTCCGTTACCAAACCCATTCCTCCCGGAAATCCGGATCCTTTTGAATGCGTACCGTCTGCTAAGGATAATCAGTAACTTAGCTAAATGATTGATATGATACCCGTTACCATTGCTGATGAAGCAATAAAGGATTTGTATGAAGAAGCTTTTCCTAAAGCAGAAAAACGCCCCTGGGATTGGCAACTGGCGCTAATTGCTGCCGGTAAAATCCAGATACTGCGTATTGTGAAGGAAGAAGAATACTTCGCCGGGTTTGTGTTTTACTGGAAATTGCCGGCGTTTAATTTTGTTGAGCACTTTGCCATTCATGCAGATGCACGTGGAGGAGGTGCTGGTACACAGGTAATGCAGTTATTGGAAAAAAAGTTAGGTACGATTGTGTTGGAAGTAGAACCTCCTGCAACAGAACAGGCTATACGCAGAATTAAATTTTATGAGCGGCTGGGCTATCAAACCTTTCCGGACACCTATGAGCAGCCATCCTATTACCCGGAATCTGGCCCACTTACTCTGTGCCTGATGTATAAAGGATTTCCTCCGGCGGCAGCCAATTTTCAGCAGGTAAAAGATCAACTCTATAAGTACGTTTATACAAAATAAAAAAGTACGAATGAAATGCCAGACTAAGGTGATGTCATCTCACTAAACATCATTTACTGCTGGTTATCATTCGTACTTTTTTTCTATCATGGAGGTCAATGCTTATGCAGCATTAACACCTGTTGTTATCGTCCTTCGCGTGGTACGCGTTGGCTCTGACCTTGTGGTTGTTCCTGTCTCTGCGGCTGTTCTTGTCTCTGTGGCTGTTGTCTCTGTGGTTGTTGCTGCGGCTGTTCTCTCTGTACACGTTGCTGTTGTTGTTGCTGCTGTTGCTGTTGTCTCTGCTGCTGTTGCTGTTGTTCCCTTTGTACGCGTTGCTGCTGCTGTTGTTGCTGTTGTTGAGCCCTTTGCTGTTGCTGCTGCTGCTGTTGTTGTACCCGCTGTATACGTTGCTGATCCTGCTGTTGTTGTTGCTGCTGCTGTACGCGTTGTTGCTGTTGCTGCTGCTGTTGTTGCTGTTGTATCCTTTGTTCTTGCTGCTGTTGTTGTTGTACCCGCTGTATACGCTGCTGTTCCTGCTGTTGTTGTTGCTGTTGTCTCTGTTGCTGTTGATCATTTGTCCTGTCTGGTGTAATCCTGGATGGTCTGTTATAATTCCCAGGGGTATTATTTCCTGGTTGTGTGGTACTACCTGGAGTTACTCTTCCGCCGCCATTGTTATTGGCAGGAAAGCTACCATTGTTTACCGGTTGATTTGTTTCACGGCCCGGAATAACCCTGCCTCCATTATTGGAAGGGGTGTTGCCTGTATTGTTGTTACCGGTATTACCTGGCGTTACACGGGTAGGACGGCTATTATCTATTGATTGTACCGGCCTTGTACGATCCGCTTCACGGCCTCTCTGAATGGCGGCAGCATCCGGACGATAAATTTGTAAACGGTTGTTGTCAACCCTTCCCGTACCTGGTCTGCTCATGTTTTCCACTCTTACTGGTCGCACCGCCTGACCGGAATAACGTTGCACATCGTTGGCGTTAGGTCCTGAATATACTCTGTTACCACGGTAATTATTGGTGTTGTTGATAATAGTCGTGTTGTTAATAATCGTCACATTCCGGCTGTTATTAACGTAGTAGTTATTTATACGCGGACTGTTGATATACTGTCTTGGCACAAACGCCCAATAGTTAGCAGGTGCATTATAAGAATACTGTGGTCCCATTGGCGCCCATCCATAATAGTCACCACCTGTTCTCCAGCTTACCCATGCCGGACCCCAGTCATTGCCTGGTACCCACATCCAGCCCTGGAAATCATCAAATAACCAACGGCCGTAGTGGAAAGCAGCCCAACCCCATGAATAATCAGACATCCAGGTCCAGCCATAGTCTGTATAAACCCAGTGCCCATTAGAATAATAAGGTCTGAAATCGCGGCCGGCATTAGGTATCCATACCTGGTCATATCCGGGATAACTTACCCAGCGGCCATAAGGGCTCAACTCATCATAAAATGAAATGGAACCGCTTATTTGTACCTGCGGGCCAGATCCATAAGAAGAACCGTATTGATCATATTGATCATTGGAAACAGGTGCATAAGTAGATGCACAACTGCCCAAAAAGAATGATATAAGTAACAGGGATACTCCTGCGTGTTTCATTAATCTGTTCATAACTCCTGTTTTTTAGTCCTGATAGGTTGTTTTATAGTAGACCCTGGAGATGTAATGAATGTTGTTGTGCGTAAAATTATTTTATCTCAACAAGCATTTTTTTAATGGTTTCGAATACTGTTTAGATGGCGGCGTCATGTTTAAATGTTAAAGGAATTTGTTAAATTTTTTATAACGCTTCATGCTGCAGTTCCCGCGCTATATACGTTGTATGACAAAAATGGTTCCAAAATAATATTCCGCTGTAATAGCTTGTCATACAGGGTTTAATGAAACACTTATGGGAATAATAAAACATTACTGTAATATTGTGGCAGCTGATTTAATTTATAAGATGGCCTCATTTTTTAGTATTCATCATATCTTTTTTACCGCATTAGGATATTCGGTTAGTTACATCGAGTTTGTTGGCACCTTAACAGGGTTGTTATGTGTTTGGCTGGCCGCCCGGGACCATATTTTTACCTGGCCGGTAGGATTGATAAATGTGAGCTGTTTCTTTATTCTTTTCTGGCAACTACAATTGTATGCAGACATGTTTCTGCAGATATATTTCTTTGCCACCGGTGTTTACGGCTGGCTTTTCTGGTATAGAAAACAACCCGAGAATGAGCCGATATACGCTTTGGGAAACCGGCAACGATGGCTGCTGGGGGGAGCTGCTATCCTGCTTTCCGGGGCAACGGGCTTTATCATCAGCCGTTTGCATACCTGGTGGCCAGGCGTGTTTGAACATCCCGCTGCTTATCCTTATACCGATTCACTGGTGGCCGTTTTAAGCGTATTTGCCAATATTATGCTGGCGAAAAGAATCTGGGAAAACTGGCTGCTGTGGGTATTGGTAGACGTGGTTGCCACTATCATTTATTTTCAGAAAGGTGTCAAATTCCTCGGAATAGAATATTTCATCTTGCTCATCATCGCTACGCTGGGACTGATGAAATGGGTGAAAGCCTATCAGCAGCAATCCCTGCCAGCTAAACCATAACAATTCATAACACCATCACCTATGTTCACTACTAAGCAAAAATTCAGGCGTATAGCCGTTGTGTTTATCTCCATTTTTGTTGTAATGTTTCTTTTCAGAATTCTTTATGGCTATACCTACAAAGGGTTTCAGTATGAGGAGACAGGAAACAATAGTTTTTTGTCTGGTATTGAAAAACAGCGGAAGAATTATGCATCTGAAAAAGGGAAAGCATATGGCCCTTCAAACGCAGGTCCTGCCAGCGTTACGGGGAATCAGAAATATGAAAAAGTAGCGAATGTACGATCTAAGTCATCGCATTTTACGGAAGATGAAAAACTGCTCCACAGTACCATTAATAAGTTCGATGCAACTGTGCAGTACCAGCAGGAGTCCGGTAATAAAGGCAACCGTGAAATCCAGTTACTGATTGGTGTTTTGCCGGAGAAGTTCGATTCCTTTTATCATGCAGCGCAGGAAATAGGTGTTATTAAATCCACAGAAATTACTAAGACGGATAAAACGAATGAATACCGCAAACTCAATGCGAAGAAGGTATCATTAGAGCAATCACTGGCTTCTCTGAACGAGCTGAAGAAAAAGGACGGGCACATTGAAGATTTCATCAACCTGCATAACCGGATTTATGAAGTGGAAACGGAATTGCAGGGACTGGGTGTGGAATTAGGGAACTTTGATTCGGAGAATGAATTCTGCACCGTGCAATTTTCGATGTATGAAGGAGCAGCCCAGAAATCAGTTGGTGGGGTGACCCGTGTGAAAGTAGCGCTGGAGTGGACGATCAAGTACTATGCGGTACTGGTGGCCAGCATTTTTATTGCGGCTGCTGCTGCCTGGATATTGCTGAAACTATTGCAGTTGGCTAATGCGTTGATGGCCGCCAATAAAAAAGAGTAAAAAAATGCCGGAGCAATGGCTCCGGCATCCGGTACTTACACCGTGTATTCACCCACTTTAGTGCCATCGTCTTTCAGCATGGTGAGCACCAGGTGTTGCTGATCGGCTTTAATTTTTATGAGGGTCCTTGAACCATCTTTGGGGCCACCACCAATAATCAGCGGATATTCATGCTGTCCTTTGGCAGGGGCATATACGCCATATTGGTGCGTATGTCCGCAAATGAGGATATCAATTTTATGTTTGTTGAATAGTCCGCCAAACAGTTCCCGGCAATGTTTTACGCCATGCCATTCACCCGAATGGTAATGAGGAATGTGCATCATGACTACTTTATGCTTTGCCTTTTTGAAGGCCGGACTTTGCAGTTGTTGTTCCAGCCAATGAGCCTGCTGTACCCTGTAGGCGTCAAAGTCAACGATACCCGCATATACCGGGTGTTCATCTTCTTTGTCTTCTCCCGTATCCAGCACAATAGCGGATACAGGCCCTATTGTAAAAGTGAAATAGTTGCCATGGCCGGGGTTATCAAAATACTGATGCCATTCCCGGGCGTATTTGCCGCGGGTTTCATGGTTGCCGCGCACATACATAAAAGGTGTTTGGGTAGAAAAGGTATCGCCGCAGGGGGTAAGCATATGGTCGATGATCTGTTGTTCATCGGCCTGGTAGTCAAATACATCTCCGTTAAAAAAAACAAAATCATAGGGATCGCTGCCGTTCAGGCCCATCAGGTGTGGGATAGAAGCGGGGCGGTCGTGAATATCGTTTATAATGACCCAGGACACTTCCTTTGCCTGCGGATCGGGTGCAGTGAAGGTGTAGGTATCGCTGCTGATGGTATCGCCGTAGGTGAGTTTATATGGCTCAAAGGACACAATGTCTTTTGAGTAGACTTTATAGCTGTATTTTTTTCCGGGCTGCAGGTGATCCAGTTCAATACGGTGCAGGCGGCTATTGGCGTCTACCAGTCCGTTGGTAACGGTATGGGCTTTCTGGTTCAGTTGGCCATCTGTGCCATATTCTACCCAGCTGTAGCAGGGGCGTGAGGTAAGCCACATCACAGCAATGGTGTGTGGGCCGGGATATTGGAGATAAGGTTTGCAAAGGAAAGCATGATCGGGGGCGGCTACTTTTTTGTTATCTGCCAGGATACCGGCTTTGGCGGCTGCGGGTACAATTCCGGTGATGCCCAATAATCCTGCTTTAGAGAGATTGCCGAGGAAGGACCTTCGGGATTGTTCACTGTTTGTCTTTTTCATATTTATATATTGTATATATCAGGATCGGGCTTAAAAATAGCAAAGGAATTAAGAAAAGGAAGCTATTTTTATATGGATGGTGGTGTCCTGTTAATGGTTATTTATAAATATTAATTATTTATAATTTGATAGACTACGCTTTACATTGCTGGCGGCTAAAAGTATATTAATGAGAAAAACGTTGAAAAATGCGGCGGGAAAAGGTTTTTTTTCGTCGTTAGCGTTTTGATTTTCACCCATTAACTCTTACCTTTGCGGCAAATTTTGGAAACTGTACGCAATGAATTGCTGCCGTTTTTGGAACAGTAACATTTTAGTATTTTTATAAACCTCTTTAAAAATATGCCTAACACAGGTAAGATCAAACAAATTATCGGTCCCGTGGTGGACGTGCATTTTGATGACAAATTGCCCGAAATCTACAGCGCATTGGAAATTACCCGCGAAAATGGTCAGAAGGTAGTATTGGAAGTACAACAGCACCTGGGTGAAGACAGTGTACGTACAGTGGCAATGGACTCCACCGACGGTATGGTTCGTGGCATGACTGTAGTTGATAAAGGCGCGCCTATTAAAATGCCAATTGGCGACCAGGTTAAAGGACGTTTGTTCAATGTGGTAGGTGAGGCGATTGACGGTTTGGGTGATATTGATGCGTCAAACGGTTATCCTATTCACCGCGATCCGCCAAAATTTGAGGATCTGGCTACTGAAACAGAAGTACTGTTCACTGGTATTAAAGTAATTGACCTGATTGAGCCATACGCTAAGGGTGGTAAAATTGGTTTGTTCGGTGGTGCCGGTGTGGGTAAAACTGTATTGATCCAGGAATTGATCAACAACATTGCAAAAGGTTACGAAGGTTTATCCGTATTCGCCGGTGTAGGTGAGCGTACCCGTGAAGGGAACGATCTGATGCGTGAAATGATCGAAGCGAACATCGTAAAATACGGTGATAAATTTAAAGAATCAATGGAACACGGTGACTGGGATGTTACCGCTGTAGATAAAGAATTACTGAAACAATCACAGGCTACGTTTGTGTTTGGTCAGATGAACGAACCTCCTGGAGCTCGTGCCCGTGTGGCATTGTCCGGTTTAACACTGGCAGAATACTTCCGTGATGGAGATGGTTCTGCAGGTAGTGGTAAGGACATCCTGTTCTTCGTAGATAACATCTTCCGTTTCACCCAGGCAGGTTCTGAAGTATCCGCACTGTTAGGTCGTATGCCTTCAGCGGTGGGTTACCAGCCAACACTGGCTACTGAAATGGGTTTGATGCAGGAACGTATCACTTCCACTAAAAATGGTTCCATCACTTCCGTACAGGCGGTTTACGTACCTGCGGATGACTTGACGGATCCGGCTCCGGCAACAACTTTCTCTCACCTGGATGCTACCACGGTACTGGATCGTAAGATCTCCGATCTTGGTATCTACCCTGCTGTGAGCCCGCTGGAATCAACTTCCCGTATCCTGTCTCCGGCTATCGTGGGTGAAGCTCACTATAACTGTGCACAGCGCGTGAAAATGATCCTGCAACGCTACAAGGAACTGCAGGATATCATCGCCATCCTCGGTCTGGATGAATTGAGCGACGAAGATAAACTGACGGTATCCCGTGCGCGTCGTGTACAACGTTTCCTGTCACAGCCTTTCCACGTGGCAGAACAGTTTACCGGTCTGAAAGGTGTACTCGTACCTATCGAAGAAACTATCCGTGGTTTTAACATGATCATGGACGGTGAAGTAGATGAGTATCCTGAAGCGGCTTTCAACCTTGTAGGTAACATCGAAGCAGCTATTGAAAAAGGTAAGAAATTACTGGAATCAGCGAATAACTAATTAAGTCAATGATCCCGGTTTTGCCGGGATCATTACCCTTCACCATTTACGATCATAACATGCTATTAGAAGTATTAACACCAGAAAGAAAATTATATGCCGGAGAAGTGTACGGAGTACAACTGCCGGGCATTGACGGTTCTTTTGAAATACTGGATAAACATGCGCCATTAATTGCAGCTCTCGGAAATGGTAAAATGAAAGTGCTGACAGATAAAACCCGTGCAGAGTTTTTTACTATCAGTGGTGGATTCGTGGAAGTGTTGCGCAATAAGGCTACCGTACTCGTAGAAGGCGCTGTAGCAGTGGAGAAATAAGCATACCAGCAAAAACATTATAATAACCAGGCCGGGTAAGATTACCCGGCCTTCGTTTTTGTCCTAACTATTCCAATCTTAGATGACCCGGTTATGAACAGGACTGTTCACCAGGATTTCCTCTCTATTCATCTATATACAATACGTTACCTGAACGACTATACGAGATAGCCGCAGTTACATACTGTACATCAATAGACAGTCCTTATCAAGGGCTGAGTATATTACCTAATGAATATGCCTTTGACGATAAATGATTAGTATTCAGGTAAGATTCTTGTGTCGGTCTATAGAAGAAGCAAAATATTTCATAGGTTTTGCCTTCATAGGTGTATTCTTATCGGTTATTTACTTACCTGAAAACGGGTTATGTAACTGGTAATAATTAGCAATTACGTTAGCAAGATATTTAATTTGTTTTAAATAAACAGCATTCCTTCTGTTCATTTTTCACTTTAAACGGCGGGCTCCACCGATGTCGTTCTTATTCAGAATATTACCATTTAATTTAAGGAAGGATCAATTGGATAATTTGCCATCAAGGCAAAGGTGCTGCCCAGGTTTTTGAGCGATTGCTGCCATATTTGCTGCTCTTTAGCATCAAATACCAGTGTTGCATCTGTCTGAGAAAGGATCCACGATTTCTCTTTCACTTCTTCCTCCAGCTGCCCTTCCGTCCACCCGGAATACCCGATGAAGAATTTTACCTTTTCAGGGTCCAGCAAGCCCTTATTGAGGGCATCTACCACGCTATCGAACTTTCCGCCCCAGTAGATACCAGGAAGTATTTCCAGTCCACCGCTAATCAGCTCCGGCTGCCGGTGAATAAAATGTATTGTGTCCATCTGTACCGGTCCTCCATAATACACCGGCACATTGCCAATCAGCACTTCAGGAACGAGATCACTGAGCGACTGGTCAAATAACTTATTGATTACGAAACCAAAACTGCCTTTTTCCTGGTATTCACAAAGCAATACTACCGTGCGCGCAAAATTTGGATCTTTCAGAAATGGATCAGCTATCAGCAAAATGCCGGGCGACAAAGTTACCATAGACATACAATTTTATAGCCTGTTCAAATTTAATTAAATGATTGAATAGTAAAGGAAAAAAAGGGATCAAGTTGAAAATTGGGTGGATAGTGTAAATTTTAAGTGTACAGTTTAGTTAATCTATTAGGGAAGAATTCCATAGATCTAAGCCTGTCAGCAGCCCGTAAGCCTGCATCTGGGATGTTTTGGAAGAAATTTTATATTCGTTGTCCCTAAATATTCTTTAAGATATAGTGCATTAAGAACACCCCATCATTACCCACAAGCATGTATTTACATTATATTGATTCCGTTTATGTTATGCCTGACACAGGCTAAGTACATACAGAAGTATTGCAGCAAAGGTGGACTTGATGTGGACTTGAGGTGGACTTGATGCGGGGATGGTATAACCGAATCGGAGGTCAAAATCAGCCATGGTAGCGCTGTTAAAGCAGGCTGTAGCTGGAGAAAGAGATATACTGCTCAAAGAAAGCAGGTATACAAGGTTTTATTCATCAAAATATCTCTGGGAAAGAGGATTTGAGAATGGCAAACGCGGGTCGAATGGCATTGAAAGAATATTGAAAAAAGATGTTCCCCTGGTTTTCAACTTAATCGGGGAAAGGAGAGATAGGAAAAATAAAAAAAGGAGGCTAGAAAACCTCCTTACCATTTTATCAACCAAAATCTAAATCGCTTATGGAACGAATCCACATCGATGTATGTAGAAAGTTTAATTACTTTGTTATGATCTTGAACTAATCAAATTTAGTACCAAGATTCTGAAGCAAAGGTAAGGAAAGAAGCATTAATAAAATCAGCAGTGGCCAGTTAAAATTACGTTAAAGTAATGTTGTATTGCTGTTAATAAAGCTGCTAACAATACCCCGCCCGGAATTTTGTATCATAGTTGCTATAGCAAACATCTTTTTTAACATATTTTACTATTTCTGTACACTTATCTTTGATGTAATTTAAAGCCTGACAAAATTTACATGATACCACTGAAGAAAATTTTCCCCGTCCTCGTTGTGCTGATTACACTGTCTCTGCTTGGAATTATTTATATCCAGGTGAGTTGGATCAAAAGTGCTATACTCATTAAACGGGAACAGCTTTTTCAGCGGTCGGTCAGTATGGCTAACGGTGTATATAACGATATGATGCTGCGCCGTGATGCTGCTGTGGTGTTTAAGCTGGATAACACCCTTCCTAAAGAATCCTCGACTTCTACAAAAGGGTTTAACCTCGATATGTCCCGAATGGGGAATAACGGCCCGGCTGTCAGTGACTTCTTTACTCCTCTGGAAGTAAAACATTGCATTGAGAACAATATGAGGAAAAATTACCTCGATTCCACAGATTTTGAATTCGCCATCGCCGGATCTGCTTCCGGATCGGAGTTTTTTACCTGGAAAATGCAGTCGCCCGGGTTTGAAAAAATGTACCAGCAAAATGAGGCCGATAGCGTAAATACCCATAAACAGTATAAACTTCATGTGATAGCACTATCCGGCCCCAATGATTTAAATGCCAGAGGAGAAAAGCTGGTCATCATCATGCCCTCAGATGATTCAATTGCGAAACAACTTGGGGTAATGATAACCGGAGGTATTTTGTTCACCATGATCATCATTATGGCCTTCGCCCTCACCATCCGGACCCTGTTAAATCAGAAAAAACTCTCGGAAATAAAGTCGGACTTCATCAATAATATGACCCATGAGCTGAAAACGCCATTGGCTACTATTTCCCTGGCAATAGACGCCATCCGGAATGAAAAAGTGATGTCTAAACCGGAAAAAATCCAATACTTCTCCGGTATTATTAAGGAAGAAAATAAACGCATGAATAAACAGGTGGAAAGCATCCTGCAATCCGCCCTCCTGGAGAAAGACGAAATAGGGCTTAAGTTGCAACCCACAGATGTACATGCTGTTATTCAGCATACCACCGATAACCTGCAATTACAACTGGCTGCCAAAAATGGGGTGGTGGATCTGCAACTGGATGCCATTAACCCGGTCATCAAAGCAGATGATGTACATTTCTCCAACCTCATCTTTAACCTGATGGATAATGCCATCAAGTATTCCAATGATCAGCTGGAGATAAAAATACAGACTTATAATACCCGTAAGAGCCTGTTTATAGTGATTGCGGACAATGGTATCGGCATGAGCCGCGATACTATTTCACGTATCTTTGAAAAATTCTATCGTGCCCACACAGGAAATGTGCATAATGTAAAGGGATTTGGTCTGGGACTCACCTATGTGAAGGCAATCGTAGATGCACATAAAGGAAAAATTAAAGTGGAAAGTACTGTTGGTAAAGGCAGTAAGTTTACCTTGGAATTTCCACAGGATTAGATAAAGGATAAGCACATGATACTTAGTGAAAAAGAAATACAGCATTTTAAGCACCCTATTGCCGTTCCGGGCATGGGGAGCAGCATGCAGGAAAAACTGAAAGAAGCCCGTGTGCTGGTAGTTGGTGCGGGCGGATTGGGAAGTCCTGTTATACAATACCTCAGCGCCAGCGGCATAGGCGTACTCGGCATCGCAGATTACGGCGTGATCAATGATGAAGATATGCACCGGCAACCGGTATACCAGATGCAGGATATCCGCAAGCATAAAGCTAAAATGGCTGCCAGCAGGCTTTGGGCGGTCAACCCATATACCAAACATTATCCTATTCTCATGCAGGTAAAACCAGAGTCGATCGGGATGATGCTGATAGGGTTTGACCTGGTGATAGACTGCACTCAGCATCTGCCCACCCACCTGGTGATCAATGATGCCTGCCTGGTGCATAACAAACCTTTCATCACCGGCGAAGTGCATAACTGGATGGCCTGGTTTGCCGGCTTTAATATGCCCCTGCCGGATGGTACTACCTCCGCCTCCTACCGCTGCGCGTTACCACTCACGGAAGATTACCGCAACTTTGATGCAGGGGCCATTGGTGCTACCCATGGTGCACTGGGCATGCAGATGGTATGCGAAGTCATAAAATATCTCATGGATGTTCCGGCAGGTATTGCCGGAAAGTTGTATGGCATTGACTATCTCCATAATCAAACCCAGGTACATGAGCTGCAACCTGATACCGCTCTCATTGAAAGTACCCGCGCTGCCGGCATTCTCACTGCGGAAGAATATGGATTGGAGATTGTACCGGATGTAGAAGATTAAACACTACAAAGGGGGATCTCATTTTTGGTACCCCGGTAAACGAATATTATTTTAAAAAGTGAAGGCCCGGATATTCCGGGCCTTCACTTTTTAACGGAGTGGCTTCTTTTAGACTTCCGATAATATCGTTTTTGAGCCGATTTTCAGTTCGTGCTTCACTCCTAATTTCAGTGCATAATTAGCTGCCTGGTGTCCGCTCGGAAAACCAAAGCAAACAGGGTATTCATACTCTTTAATCAGGTTGGTGATAATTTCATATTCTGTCTGACCAAAAGGAGTATCTGTTTCCTTGCCGTCCACGAAAGCTCCAACCACGAGTCCTGCCAGTTTATCCAGCCATCCGGCGCGTTTCAGGTTATACATCATGCGGTCGATGTTATACCGGTATTCGCCGATATCTTCCAGCAGCAGGATTTTTCCTTTGGTATTGATTTGGGAATCGGTACCCGAAAGATTAGCCAGCATAGATAAATTGCCACCCACCAGCACACCGGTGGTTCTTCCTTCCTGGTTCAGCGGATGCGCTGCGGCTGTATAGCGGTATGGCTTGCCTTTGAGAGCAGTAGCCAGACTATGTACATATTCGTTATCCACTGTTTCCGGAGTAATGCCGCTGCACATCATGGAATGCAGGGTAGCAATACCGAATTGGCGATGCACATGTGAGTGAAGGGTAGTGATATCACTATAACCGCATAACCACTTGGGTTCCTTGCGGAAGCGTGTAAAATCCAGCTTGTCGATGATGCACACCATACCATAACCACCACGGCCAAAAACAATGGCTTTTATTTCCGGATCATCCAGCATATCCTGTAGTTCTTCCAGTCTCAGTTCATCCGGTGCGGAGAAGTTATGAAAGCTGGTGCCCACAGTAATGCCGAGGTGCACGCGGTAGCCCCAGGAGTTGAGTACATCTCTTGCGTACTCCGCTGCCTGCAGGTCCATTTTGCTACTGGAGCAGGTAATTCCGATCAGATCACCTTTTTTCAAATATGGCGGAATTTTTACCATTGTACCTTTTGTTTACCTTTGCAGATTAGTTAGCGTAAATTCAATCTTTATTCGCTGACTAAGGTGATAAATTGTAATGGTGATTCCAAAAACAATCACCTGATTTAAAGTTTATTTAAGCATTCGTTAAGAGAATATGGCAAAATTTAATAGATATTTAATAACTGCGGCATTACCGTATGCCAATGGCCCGGTGCACATAGGACATCTTGCCGGCTGCTACCTGCCTGCAGATATTTATGTGCGTTATTTACGCTCCAAAAAGGCTGATGTAAAATTTGTTTGCGGAACTGATGAACATGGTGTACCTATCACCATCAAAGCGATGAAGGAAGGTGTAAGCCCGCAGGATGTAGTAGACAAATACCACAAAATCATAGGCGATAGCTTTGCCGCCATGGGCATCTCTTTCGACATATTTGCCCGTACCAGTGATCCTATTCATCATAAAACTTCCCAGGATTTTTTCCTGAAGATGTATAATGATGGACTGTTTGAAGAAAAAGAAAGTGAGCAATATTTCGATCCGGAAAAAGAAATGTTCCTGGCCGACAGATATATTGTGGGCACCTGCCCCAACTGCGGTAACGATAAAGCCTATGGCGATCAATGCGAACGCTGTGGCAGAACCCTGAGCCCGGATGAACTGATCAACCCTCACTCTGCTCTGAGCAATGCACCATTGGTGAAGAAAACCACCAAACACTGGTACATGCCGCTGCAGAACTATGAACCATGGTTGAAGGAATACATCATCGATGGTCATAAAGAGTGGAAAAACAACGTATACGGTCAGTGTAAAAGCTGGCTGGATAGTGGATTGCAAAGTCGCGCCATGACGCGTGACAGCAACTGGGGTATCAAAGTGCCATTACCAGATGCAGAAGGAAAAGTGCTGTACGTATGGTTTGATGCACCGATCGGTTATATTTCTGCTACCAAAGAACTCACCGACAACTGGGCGGACTACTGGTGTAAAGACGATACCAAACTGGTACATTTTATCGGTAAGGATAACATCGTATTCCACTGTATTATTTTCCCGGCCATGCTGAAAGCGCACGGTGGTTTTGTAGTACCGGATAATGTACCTGCCAACGAGTTCCTGAATATTGAAGGTGAAAAAGTATCCACTTCCCGTAACTGGGCGGTATGGGTAAATGATTATATCCAGGATTTCCCTGATCAGCAGGATGTACTGCGTTATGTACTCTGCGCCACTGCTCCTGAAACCAAGGATAATGACTTTACCTGGAAAGATTTCCAGGATAGGAATAACAGTGAACTGGTAGCCGTTTTCGGCAACTTTGTGAACAGGGCAATGGTATTGATGCATAAATTATGCGGAGGAAAAGTACCACCATTGCATGAGGAATTTATAGAAGATGCTGATCGTGATATCCTGAAAGAATTCGGACTGGCGAAAGAGAAGATAGAGAACAGTATAGAGAATTACCGCTTCCGGGAAGCGCTGTC
Source organism: Chitinophaga sp. 01L420 (assembly GCF_056399985.1). Lineage (NCBI taxonomy): Bacteria > Pseudomonadati > Bacteroidota > Chitinophagia > Chitinophagales > Chitinophagaceae > Chitinophaga > Chitinophaga sp. 01L420. The sequence goes on along the minus strand of NZ_JBFTSK010000005.1, from coordinate 75,873 downwards.
TGAAGTTATTGAGTTTTCCCGCAAAGGAAATATATACCTGCAACAGAATGAACCATGGATACTGGCCACTGTACTTGAAAACCTGAAGAACGGAACATGGAGCGAAAAGCATCAGAAGTATGAAGGGAAAAGTGAGGAGTATTTACGTGCCCGTATAGACATCTGTTTGCATATTGCTTTGCAGATGACAGCCAACCTAGCCATCTTCTCGCATCCGTTCCTGCCTTTCACCTCCAGGAAGATCTGTCACATGCTGAAAGTAGTAGATCGTATGCTGGAATGGGACAACGCAGGTAGCCAAAAATTGGTAAACGTTGGTTACTCACTCCGCGAACCGGAACTGCTATTCAAAAAGATAGAAGACGACCAGGTTACTGCACAGGTACAGAAACTTCATGACGGCCTGAAACTGGCAATGGAAGCTGCCGCCGCTGCAGCTCCGGCAGTGGAAGAAGCGCCACCTGCTCCTGCCAAACCAGAAATCCAATATGATGATTTCGCCAAACTGGACCTGCGCGTAGGCACCATCTTACAAGCAGAAAAAGTAGCGAAAGCAGATAAATTATTAAAACTGCTGGTAGACATTGGTACTGAACAACGTACCGTCGTATCCGGCATCGCCATGCACTTTTCACCAGAAGAGATCATCGGCAAACAGGTAACACTGGTAGCCAACCTGGCCCCCCGCAAAATGCGCGGTATCGAAAGCCAGGGAATGATCCTCATGGCCGAAGATAACGGGAAGCTGATTTTTGTAAACCCCGCAGAAGCGGTAAAGCCAGGCAGTGGAGTAAACTGAAACAGCTTTTAGCCTTTAGCTGTTAGCTTTTAGATTAAAGCGGATAAAGAAAAATAGATTTAAGCGAGTAAAGCCGGTACAATTTGTATCGGCTTTGTTTTTATATTTATCATGTTTTTTTATATTCATTATGTAAATGTTAACCCATGAGAAACTTCAGGAACCTTATTATTTGGCAGAAATCATTTGATCTCTGTGTGAAAGTTTATGAGCTCACAAAATTATTTCCTTCAGAAGAGAAGTTTGGTTTAATAAGCCAGCTCAGGAGAGCTGCGGTTTCGGTCCCTAGTAATATCGCTGAGGGAGCCGCTATGTCTACAGATCTACATTATAATAAATTCCTGCAAACGGCCCTTGGTTCTTCTTTTGAAATGGAACCCCAACTGTTAATCTCTAGCCAAATTTACCCTTCCTTCCAAAAAAGTATTTCAGAAATCATCCTCCCCCTGCTGATTGAAGTCCAAAAAATGCTAAATTCAATGATCAGTAAACTGACAACCGCTGTAAGCTCCGCAAAAGACTAACTGCTAACAGCTAAAAGCTAAAAGCTATGACGAGACACATCAACAAAGTAGCCGTTTTAGGCTCGGGAGTAATGGGATCAAGGATTGCCTGTCATTTCGCAGGCATTGGCGTACAGGTTTTGCTGCTGGACATAGCGCCCAAAGAGCTGAATGACGCGGAAAAAAAGAAAAACCTCGCACTGGACCATCCCGCTGTGAAGAACCGGATTGTGAATGATGCCCTGCAAGCCGCCATTAAATCTAATCCATCACCTGTTTTTACCAAAGATGTGATCAAACGCATCAAAACAGGCAACTTCACAGATGATATGAAGCGCGTGGCAGATGTGGATTGGATCATTGAGGTAGTAGTGGAAAACCTGGATGTAAAGAAGATCGTATTTGAACAGGTGGAACAATTCCGTAAACCCGGTACCCTCATCACCTCCAACACTTCCGGCATCCCCATTCATCTGATGACAGAAGGCCGCAGTGCAGATTTTCAAAAACACTTCTGCGGTACCCACTTCTTCAACCCTCCCCGCTACCTCCGTTTACTTGAAATAATACCTACTCCACATACAGATCCCGCTATCATAGATTTCCTCATGCACTACGGTGACCTTTACCTCGGTAAAACCACCGTATTGTGTAAAGATACCCCGGCATTTATCGCCAACAGGGTAGGCGTGTTTTCTATCATGGCCATTTTCCACATCATGCAGGAAATGGGATTGGGAATTGATGAAATAGACGCCCTCACCGGACCGGTAATAGGACGACCTAAATCAGCCACCTTCCGTACCGCAGATGTGGTAGGGATAGATACCCTGGTGAAAGTAGCCAAGGGCGTAATGGATAACTGCCCGCAGGATGAAGCTATCGGCATATTTAAAATACCGGATTTCCTGCAGAAAGTAGTGGAAAACAACTGGCTGGGAGATAAAACAGGACAAGGCTTTTATAAGAAAACCAAAGGTGAAGGCGGCAGTAAGGAAATCCTTACCCTGAACCTGCAAACCATGGAATACGGGCCTAAGCAAAGAGCGAAGTTTGCCAGCATCGATGCCGCTAAACCAGTGGAAGACCTGAAGCAACGTATTAAAATACTGAACGCCGCCACAGATAAAGCAGGAGAGTTTTATAAACAATTCCATGCTTACCTGCTTTCTTATGTATCACACCGCATCCCGGAAATAGCTGATGATCTTTATAAAGTAGATGATGCCATGAAAGCCGGTTTTGGCTGGGAGATTGGTCCATTCGAAACCTGGGATCTGCTGGGCGTGGAAGCATCGGTAAAGTTGATAGAAGAAAAAGGATTAACAGTAGCCCAATGGGTGAAAGATATGCTGGGTAAGGGTATCAAAACCTTCTACAAAGTAGATAACGGCAAGAAATTTTACTATGATGTAGCCAGCCAGGCCTACAAAACCTTGCCTGGTGAAGGACAATTCATCATCCTGGAAAATTTCTCCAATAATGTTGTCTGGAAAAACAACGCCTGTAGCCTGATTGATCTCGGAGATGGCGTAGTTTGTTTCGACTGGAAAACAAAAATGAATACCATTGGCGGTGAAGTGCTGGAAGGATTGAATAAGGCGATAGACCGCGCGGAGAAAGACTTCCGCGGCCTGGTAGTCGGAAATGAAGGCACTAACTTTTCTGCCGGCGCCAATGTGGGCATGATCTTCATGCTGGCGGCAGAACAGGAATTTGATGAACTGGATATGGCGGTGCGCCTGTTCCAGCGCAGCACCATGCGTTTACGTTATTCCTCTATACCGGTGGTAGTAGCGCCGCATGCATTGACCCTGGGTGGTGGTTGCGAAATGTGTTTACATGCAGATAAAGTACAGGCAGCAGCCGAAACTTATATTGGACTGGTGGAACTGGGTGTAGGTCTGATTCCTGGCGGTGGTGGTACCAAAGAAATGACGCTCCGCGCCAGCCTGGAATACAAAGAAGGACGTATCGAGGAAGAACCACTGAAAGATTACTTCATGACCGTTGCTACCGCAAAAGTAGCTACCTCCGGTTTCGAAGGATTTGATATGGGTGTACTTCGCAAAGGACACGATGAAATAACCATGAATCTCAGCCGCCTCATTGCAGATGCGAAACGCAGTGTAATAGCGCTGGCCGATGAAGGATATACCCGTCCGGTAGAAAGAACAGATATCAAAGTAATGGGTCGTGGTGCACTGGGTGCCTTACTGGCAGGCGTTTACGCTATGAAGTTCGGTAACTATATTTCAGAGCACGACCAGAAAGTAGCTAATAAACTGGCATATGTCATGTGTGGAGGAGATCTCACAGAAGCTTCCTATGTAAGCGAACAATACCTGCTGGACCTGGAACGCGAAGCTTTCCTGAGTCTCTGCGGTGAACGCAAAACACTGGAGCGTTTACAGAGTGTTATCAAAACAGGCAAGCCTGTACGAAACTAAAAACTGTTATTTTAATTTATGGGAAATGTAGTGAAGATTAGCCATAAGATCATTCGCTGCATTTCCCTTTTTATTCTACACTTTTATACTATTTCCCGTGCCAATTCTATCCTTACAAAACATTTCCAAAAAATACGGAACAGTACAGGCCTTGTCGGGTGTTTCCTTTGAAGTGCCGACAGGCAGTGTGTTTGGTGTGCTGGGGCCTAACGGCAGCGGTAAAACCACCTTGCTGGGCATTGTGACCGATGTGCTCAAAGCCGATACCGGCAGTTTTACTTTATTTGATAAAACACCTACCGCCAGGGAACGTCGGCAGATAGGCACTTTGCTGGAAACGCCCAACTTCTATCATTATCTCAGCGGATATAAAAACCTGGAAATTTCCGCTGCGATCAAGCAGCGGGGAAAAGATGATATCGCCCGCGTACTGGAGATTTGCGGTCTTACCCAACGCCAGCATTCTGCATTTAAAACATATTCACTGGGTATGAAGCAACGGCTGGCCATTGCTGCTGTACTGTTGGGAGATCCGGAAGTATTGATCCTGGATGAACCTACCAATGGACTGGACCCTTCCGGTATTGCGGAGGTACGAAGCCTGGTGAGGAAGCTGGCGGATACTGGTAAAACCATTATCCTGGCCAGTCACCTGCTGGACGAGGTAGAGAAAGTATGTACACATGTGGCCATCATCAGGTCCGGAAAGTTACTGTTGTCCGGTGCCGTGAATGAGGTAATCAGCCGCAACGACTACGTGGAATTATCAGCCGCAGATAACAGTGCCTTGCGGACTGCGCTGCTGCAATATCCCGGTTGTACAGGTGCTGAAATTACCGGTGGCATTATAAAAGCATCCTTTACCGTTTCGCCCGATGCGGCGGCCATCAACGGCTACTGTGCCAAACAGGGTATCTGGCTGAATCACCTGCAACTCCGAAAGAAAAGTCTTGAAACTGCATTCCTGGAAATCACTAATATCCCTGCCTGATGAAACAAATTATATATACCGAATGGCTGAAAGTAAAGAACTACCGTACATTCTGGGTAATGCTGCTGTTGGCACTCATCGTTATTCCTGCCGGCAATTTCATGGTAGCCGATAAGTTCAGTGATCTGAACTTCAAACAGCTAGGTAAACTGATAGGAAATCCGTTCAGTTTCCCGAATGTATGGCTCACCATGGCATCTATGAACAGTTATATCTCCCTTTTATTCGGTTTGCTGCTGATCATCCTGGTTACCAATGAATATACTTACCGTACCAACAGGCAAAATGTGATTGATGGTTGGGAAAGAAAAGAATTTGTATATGCCAAATTATTCTGGCTGGTAGCCATTTCTTTGACTACCCTGGTGGTGGCTACTGTAAGCAGCATGCTGATAGGGATGATCTATGGTGATACGCCCTTTACTTTTGAAGGATATGAGTATATGCTGTATTACTTCCTGCAGCTCAATGTGATGCTGACCATTGCGCTGTTGATAGGGGTGCTGGTAAAGCGTGCCGGACTGGGGATCGTGCTGTTTATTGCATATAATATGATGCTGGACCAGTTGTTATCTTTTTTCGTTAAAAGATATGTAGGTCCTGTTGGAGGGCTGTTACCCCTGCAGAGCGGTGACGAACTCCTGCCTTTTCCATTGCTTGGGAAAGTAATGCCTTATGTATTCCAGTATGATACCTATGTGTATGTAGCCGCTATGATCGGTTATATCGCGTTAGGCATCTACCTGGTTTTCAGGAAAGTATTAAAATCCGATCTGTAGAAATATCCATATATTTCACATTCTTTTAAAGCGAAATGTTTAACAGAGAGCTTAAATTTGTTGTGCAAAGCAAAAATGTGAATTATGGCTACAAAGGAACGTGTAATATTGGTAACGAATGATGATGGAATCACTGCGCCAGGAATACGTGCGTTGATAGAGGCGGTGAAGCCGTTGGGAAAAGTGGTGGTAGTAGCGCCAGATAGTCCGCAGTCGGGCAAAGGGCATGCGATTACCATTGGTACTCCTTTGCGTTTGAACCAGGTAGATATTTTTGAAGGCATAGAAGCATGGCAATGCTCCGGTACACCGGTAGATTGTGTGAAGCTGGCCCGCGATAAAATCCTGCACGGCAAGCCGGATATTTGTGTGAGCGGTATTAACCATGGGGCCAATCATTCGATCAACGTTATTTATTCCGGAACGATGTCGGCCGCTATGGAAGCAGCTATTGAAGGTATTCCTTCTGTAGGCTTTTCCTTCCTGGAATATAGCTATGATGCAGATTTTACCTTACCAAAGAAAGTAGCTTACCAGGTGACCAAGCGTATGCTGGAATCTGATTTACCGCCGGGCACCTTGTTTAATGTGAACATCCCGATTGTGAGCGAACAGGAATTTAAAGGGTTGAAAATCAGCCGGCAGGCAGACGCTAAATGGGTAGAGGAGTTTGATGAACGCCGTGATCCGCATGGAAAAAAATACTATTGGTTAACCGGTGAATTTAAGAACCGCGATACCGGAGAAGATACAGATGTATGGGCACTGGATAATAATTACGCATCTATTGTGCCGGTACAGTTTGACCTGACTAATTATTCGTTAAAAAAGAAGCTGGAAGCGGATTGGAAAGACCTGTGATAATGCAAAAAGCAGAAAGCAAAAAGTTAAAAGCAAGTGCTTTCCGGCAAGTGATAAACTAAAAGCTAAGAGCTAACAGCTAAATGCTATCATCAGTATGTTTAAAAAAGACAATCTTCCATTTGGGATTTTACTGGGGTTTTTAACTCCCCTGGCCGCGTTTTTCCTGTACTATTTTTTTGTGATCAGGTTACAGCATAGTGACGTGGGGCTGGGACAATTTCTGGGCATCTTAAAAGATAACCGGCAGATGATTCCCAAGCTCACCAGCATTTGCCTGTTGCTGAACGGGCTGGTATTTTTCCTGTATACAAGAAAGCGGCTGGACATTACCGCCAAAGGTATTTTCCTGATGACCATGCTGTATGCGATCGGCATTTTATTGCTTAAACTGATCAGATAATTTTTAATCTACACGAATTTGAAATATTACATTATTGCAGGAGAGGCGTCAGGTGATTTGCATGGCAGTAATCTTGTAAAACAATTAAGGCAGCTGGATACGTCTGCGGATATACGCAGTTGGGGTGGTGATTTGATGGAAGCTGCCGGAGCCCATGTGGTAAAGCATTACAAAGAATTGGCTTTTATGGGTTTCGTGGAAGTAGTAATGAATCTCCGTACCATTTTGCGTAATATAGATATCTGTAAAAAAGATATTGGGGCATTCAAACCCGATGTGTTGGTGCTGGTAGATTACCCTGGTTTTAACATGCGCATCGCAGAGTGGGGTAAGCAACAAGGTTTTAAAATTGTCTATTATATTTCTCCGCAGGTATGGGCCTGGAAAGAAAACCGTGTAAAGAAGCTGAAACAGAGCGTAGACAAAATGCTATGTATTCTTCCTTTTGAAAAAGCCTTTTATCACAAATGGAATTATGAAGTAGAATATGTGGGACATCCTTTGGTGGAAGTAATTAAAGCTGCCAAAGAACAGCCTGCCGATGCGCCATTGTCTGATAAGCCGGTGATTGCCGTATTACCTGGCAGCCGTAAACAGGAAGTGAGTGTGAAATTACCTATCATGCTCACCATGGCGAAACATTTTCCGGACTACCAGTTTGTAGTGGCACAGGCGCCAAGTCTGGATGATCATTTCCTGGAAGCCCTGACCGGAGAACATCCTAATGTGTCAATGGTAAAAGGGCAAACGTATAATTTACTGCGTCAGGCGAAAGCAGCCCTGGTAACCTCCGGCACGGCCACACTGGAAACGGCTTTGTTTGGCGTACCTGAAGTAGTGTGTTATAAAGGAAACCCCATTTCCTATTTCTTCGCAAAACGTCTGATCAAAGTAAAATACATCTCCCTGGTAAACCTGGTGATGGATAAGCTGGTGGTGAAAGAACTCATTCAGCATGACCTCACCGAAGAAAACTTACTGAGGGAACTAACTGCTTTACTGAAAGATGAAGCCGCCAGAAGCCGCGTCATGAAAGATTACGCAGAACTATGGCATAAGCTGGGAGAAAAGGATGCTTCCCGCCGCGCTGCCGAAGTGATCTATGAATATGCCATCGCTTAATGTCTCCTGATTAGCTTGATGATCATAATAATGATCGCTACTAAAAAAAGTAATAACGATATTCTGTTCATCCCATGCATCATTGCCACGTAGCGTGTTTTTGGTGCATTGGGATCCTTTTTGCCTATATAGAGATACCTCAATATTTGTTGCCAGATACTTTTCATTTCTCAAAGATCGTAAATCAGTACTATTTTTGGTTCTTCTGAAAAATAAGAATCATGAAATATATACTGTTAACTGCTTGTTTGTTTTTAACCATTTTAACCAACTTAGCAGCGCAGGACAACGCGAACAATCCAATGGCATCTGGCTGGGAATTTTCCCGTGCAGATGAAGGCATCTGGCGGCTAGCCACCGTGCCAGGCACCGTACATACCGATTTGCTGGCATTGAAATTAATTCCCGATCCTTTTGCGGGAACCAATGAAAAGGCCGTGCAGTGGGTGGATAAGAAGGACTGGCAATACCGCAAAAAGTGGAAGCTGAAAAAAGCGGACCTGAACTTTGATGTGGTGGAACTGGAATTCAAAGGGTTGGATACTTATGCAGATGTATACCTCAACAACCATTTGATATTACAGTCTGCCAACATGTTTGTATCACATATTGTGAATGTGAAAGAATGGCTGGTAGCGGGTGATAACGAATTACGCATCCTGTTTAAAAGTCCGGTTAAAACGGACATGCCCAAATTTTTACAGGACAGTATTATCTATCCGGCTGGTAATGATGCCAGCGATATTCCATTAAGCATATATGCCCGTAAAGCGCCCTACCATTATGGATGGGATTGGGGACCGCGCCTGGTTACTTCCGGTATCTGGCGTCCGGTATACCTGCGTAGCTGGAACAAGGCAACGATTCGTGATGTATACTGGCAACAGGTAAAGCTGGATTCCGCACAGGCAGATATGCAGGCGGAAGTAACCATAGAAGTCGCTGCGGCAGGTGAGTACACGCTGCAGTTGCAGGGGAAAAATTCGCATGGATTACTGCCTGAGCTGGCAAAGAAGCCGGTTAGCCTGCAGGCGGGTATCAATGTACTAAAGGTGCCATTCGTTATTAATAAGCCCGTTCTGTGGTGGCCCGCCGGCGTGGGAGATCCTTTCCTGTATGAGCTGCAGGCCAACTTACAAAGCAGTAAGAAAACAATCGCCACCAGTAAAAACAGCGTGGGACTGCGTACGATTGAAGTAGTGAATAAACCCGATAGCCTGGGAGAATCATTTTATGTGAAAGTGAACGGGCGCCCGGTATTCATGAAAGGCGCCAATTATATTCCACAGGATAACTTTCTGCCAAGGGTAACGGAAGCGAAACAGCGCAAACTGTTCCAGGACATGGTGGAGTCCAACTTTAACATGGTGCGTGTTTGGGGTGGTGGCATTTATGAAGATGACATCTTTTATCAACTGGCAGATCAGAAGGGGATACTGGTGTGGCAGGACTTTATGTTTGCTTGTACCCTCTATCCCTCCGATCCGGCTTTCCTGGAAAGTGTGCAACAGGAAGCAGCAGACAATATCAGGCGCCTGCGCAATCACGCTGCCCTGGCCTTGTGGTGTGGGAACAATGAAGTAGGCGTGGCGATTAAAAACTGGGGCTGGGAAAGCGGTTACGCCTATACGAATACGCAGTGGCAAAGCCTGTTGAAAGGGTATGATAAATTATTTAAAGAGATATTACCGCAGCAGGTGGCTGCTTATCAGCCGGGTGCCTTTTACTTTCATTCTTCCCCTATCAGCAACTGGGGCAGGGTGGAGGATTTTACCAAAGGCGATAACCACTACTGGGGTGTATGGCATGGCATGGAATGGTTTGAAGCTTTCAATACACATATTCCCCGCTTTATGAGTGAATATGGTTTCCAGTCCTTCCCATCTATGGAAACCATTCGCACGTTTGCTACAAAAGACGACTACGATATTTTTTCCAATGTGATGCAATCGCATCAGAAGAGCCCTGCTAAAGGGAATACTGCCATTAAAACCTATATGTTGCATTATTACCGGGAGCCAAAAGACTTCCCGTCTTTTGTATATCTGAGTCAGGTATTACAGGCAGAAGGCATGAAAATGGCCATAGAAGCGCACCGTAGGGCAATGCCTTATTGTATGGGCACCCTTTACTGGCAGTTGACTGATTGCTGGCCGGGTGCTTCCTGGTCGGGCCGTGAGTATAGTGGGCGCTGGAAAGCCCTGCAGTATTATGTAAAAGAGGCCTTTAAGCCCTGCCTGATATCCAATGTTATTGAAAAAGGGCAATTGGCTACTTATATTGTTACTGATGAATACCGGGGAGCAGTCAGCCTGTTGATGACCGCAATGGATCTAAGTGGTAAAGTTATCTGGAAGGACGAATTGAAGGATATAAGATTAAATAGTAATACCAGCGCAAAGGTACATGCGATCGATACCGCCGCTATTTTGAAGGGGAAAAGCCCAACAACGATAATATTCTATACACAACTGCGAATAGACAGTAAGGATATGGAGCGGAATATCTTTTACTTTGCTACTGCGAAGGAGATGAATCTCGAAACACCACATCTGGAGGTAGTGACCAGCAAAGCAGGTAATGACAAGGAGGCCGTTTATATCCGTCTGAAGACAGATAAGCTGGCCAGGAACATTTGCCTGTCGCTGGACAATGCGCTGGCGTCGGAACATTTTGAAGAAAACTATTTCGATCTGTTGCCCGGAGAAACCCGGACGATCAGGTTGCAAACAAMGCAATTGCCTGAAATAATTCAACAGGCATTGAAGATAACCACTTTAGAATCGTCTTATAAACATTGACAATGAAAAAATTCTGGATTGTATTAGGCTGTGCATGGATGGCCATCAATGTCTGCAAAGCACAAAGCGAAGAGCATCCCTATGTACCTGAAACAGATCAGGCAGTTCTACAAAAGCTGGATGAATGGCAGGACTGGAAGTTTGGGATGATCATGCACTGGGGGCCTTACTCCCAATGGGGTGCTGTGGAATCCTGGAGCATTTGCCCGGAAGATGAAGGCTGGACGCAGCGTAAGCCGGCAGGTGTTCCCTATTATGACTACCTGAAAAAGTATGAAGCACTGGGAAAATCATTTAACCCGGTGAACTTTAACCCCGAAAAATGGGCTAAAGCAGCAAAGGATGCCGGTATGAAGTACCTGGTATTTACCACCAAACACCATGATGGTTTCTGTATGTTTGATACCAAACAAACAGATTATAAGATAACCGCTGCAGACGGCGCTTTCAGCAAAAATCCACGTGCTAATGTGGCGAAGGAAGTCTTCCAGGCTTTCCGGCAGGAAGGTATTCACGCAGGCGCTTATTTCTCCAAGCCCGATTGGCACACCGAATACTACTGGTGGAGCTATTTCCCGCCTAAGGATAGAAATGTGAATTATGACATAAAGAAATATCCGGAAAAATGGGACAAGTTCAAGCAGTTTACCTACAACCAGATTGAAGAACTGATGACAGGCTACGGAAAACTGGACATCCTTTGGTTGGATGGCGGTTGGGTACGTCCATTGAAACAGCAGACCAAAGAATCACTTTCCTGGAGTCAAACGGCTCCACAGGACCAGGATATAGACATGGGCAAAATTACTACCATGGCCCGCAGCCATCAGCCCGGACTGATTGTGGTGGATCGCACTGTGCATGGTCCGTATGAAAATTACCGTACCCCTGAACAGGAAATTCCTGCAAAGCCACTGAGCTATCCGTGGGAAACCTGTATGACTATGGGCAGCTCCTGGTCGTATGCACCGGACGATAAGTATAAATCAGTGAATACGCTGATCCACAACCTGGTGGACATTGTAGCAAAAGGTGGTAACTACTTGCTGAATGTGGCTCCTGGTCCTGATGGTGAATTACACGAGGCAGCTTATACTACCATGAAAAATATCGGAGCCTGGATGCACGTCAATGGAGATGCTATTTATGGCACCCGTGCAGTAGCGCCTTACAAAGATGGTAAAGTATGTTTCACCCGTAAAAAAGATGGTAGCGTGTATGCGATCTATCTGTTGGATGAAAATGAAAAATTACCGGCTGTAATTACCTTTAAAGGATTGACGCCTGCTAAAGGAACGCGCTTACAGTTACTGGGAACTACCAATAAGCTGGTGTGGAAAACTACTGCTGCCGGAGTAGCCGTTCAGGTGCCTGAATCTATTCGCCAGAAAGGGTTTCAGCATGCCGTTGCTATAAAAATAGCAAATGTGGAAAAGCTGTGAATTGATGTGAATTAGTGTTGATAAATAAAAAAAAGAGATGGTCGCTTACCCGCGGCCATCTCTTTTTTGTTTTATAGACGGAGCGTAAAACTCATCCTGCTTTTTAGCCGATGAGTGCAGGTAACAAAACGCTTCCCGGCAAATTAAACTTCGGAAAAGAAGTAGCTGCTGAAAGCAAAGTCCGTTTGTTAGTAACAAATGGGGAGTTCACAATCGGGAATATCACAAATGGTAGCTTTATGAACAGAAACCCAAGAGTCTTACTTGTTGAAGATGATAAAGCCTTTGGCGGCATAGTAAAACAGCACCTGGAACAGGCTGGCTATAATGTAGAACACTGTTACGATGGCGTGGATGCCTGGAATCTTTATGTCAGGAACCGCTATGATATTTGCCTGATCGACATCGTTATTCCAAAAATGAACGGATTTGAACTGGCCAAAGAAATCCGTAACAGCACCATGCTGACCCCCATTTTTTTCCTGTCGTCCGAAAGAACCCAGCCAGAAGACCGCATTAGTGGCTTTCAACTGGGCGGAGATGGCTACATGATAAAACCCTTCAGTTTTGAAGAACTGGTAAAAAGGATCAAGGTGATCCTGAAATGGACCCGTCCGAACAGAACAGAGTTGCTGATCGGACATAATCTGGGCACCTACACCTACCATTACCGGAAGCTGAAAATTTATGAAACAGAAAGTAAACTGGTAAAAAGTAAGCTGTCGCCCATCGAAGCGAAGATGCTGCGGTATTTCCTGAGCCGGCCTAATATCATTGTGCAGAAAGATGAAGTACTGCTAAGGGTGTGGGGAAAAGAAGATTTTTATGCCAGTCGCAGTATGGACGTGTTTATTGGCCGCATCCGGAAACAGTTGAAACTGGAACCACGTGTAGAACTGGAAACAGTTTATAACGTTGGCCTGCGGCTGAATGTGCCCGAAACATTACTGCCTGTTAAAATATGTGTTCCACTTACGTGACCTGCGAGTCATACAACTAACCTAAAACAATCATCGTTCCTGCCCTTTTCTGGTGTCATAGCCGGGAAAGGGCAGGACATTTATACCAAACCCCGCTTTTTCGCTCCCCGCTTTTCTTTCAGATTATATTAAATCGTAACTTTATTCCAATGGAAACAGTGGTAGTACAAAAATATAATTTAGACGAAGAGCAGGAAAAGAAAGAGATCGTTCGGCATTACCGTGCTTTATTAAGGGCATTAAAACCCCGTTTGAAAAAAGGCGACAGGGAGCTGGTACGTACTGCTTTTGAAATGGCAGCTGATGCACATAAGGAAATGCGGCGCAAATCCGGGGAACCTTATATTCTGCATCCGCTGGCGGTAGCGCAGATTTGTGTGGAAGAGATAGGGCTGGGCGTACGCTCCGCCATCTGTGCATTGCTACATGATACCGTGGAAGATACGGAAGTAACCCTGGAAGATGTTGCCCGCGAATTTGGTAACGAAATTGCGCACATCGTTGACGGTCTGACAAAAATATCTACTGTCATCGATTCCAGCACCAGTACCGCACAGGCAGAAAATTTCAAGAAAATATTACTGACCCTGGCAGATGATCCCAGGGTAATACTGATCAAACTGGCCGACCGCTTGCATAACATGCGTACCCTCGACAGTATGAGCAGGGAAAAACAGCTGAAGATCGCTTCTGAAACAGTGTTTATTTATGCGCCGCTGGCGCACCGCCTTGGATTATACAATATTAAATCCGAGATGGAAGACCTGGCCATGAAATATACCGAGCAGCAAACCTACCGGGAAATAGCCAGGCGCCTCAAGGAAACCAAACGTGAGCGTACCCGCTATATTAACGAGTTTATCAAGCCTATCAAAGAGGTGCTGCAGGAAGAAGGGTTCCAGTTCGAGATATATGGCCGCCCGAAATCGATCCATTCTATTCATAATAAAATCAAAACCAAAGGCGTAGCCTTTGAAGAAGTATACGATCTTTTTGCTATCCGTATTATCCTGGACTCCGCACTGGACAAGGAAAAGGCAGATTGCTGGAAAGTATATTCCATCATTACAGACTTTTATCACCCCAGCCCGGAGAGGACGCGTGACTGGCTCAGTAACCCCAAATCCAACGGGTATGAGGCTTTACACGTAACAGTGATGGGGCCTAATGGTAAATGGGTGGAAGTACAGATCCGCTCCAAACGCATGAATGATTATGCGGAAAAAGGTGTGGCAGCGCACTGGCGCTATAAGGAAGGTAGTGGGGCTTCTCCACAGCAGGAATCAAAATTTGATCAGTGGTTTACCCAGATCCGGGAAATACTGAACAACCCGGATTCCAATACACTGGACTTCCTGGCCGATTTCAAGAGCAACCTGTTCACAGAAGAAATCTATGTTTATACTCCCAAAGGGGACTTGAAAATATTGCCGGTAAACTCTACTGCACTTGATTTTGCTTATTCTATCCACAGTGCAGTGGGTAATAAATGTATTGGCGCCAAAGTGAATTATAAGTTGGTGCCGCTGAGCCATAAACTACGCAGTGGTGACCAGGTAGAGATTATTACCTCCAATAAACAAAAGCCTTCGGAAGACTGGCTGAATTTTGTGCTGACAGCCAAAGCCAAATCCAAGATCAAGGATGCGCTGAAGGAAGAAAAGCGTAAAGTGGCTATGGATGGGAAAGCGGCGTTGGAGCGTAAGCTGTCTCACATGAATATTTCTATTAACCAGCATAACATCAATGAACTGGTTCAGTTCTATAAACAACCTTCCCCGCTGGACCTGTACTACCAGGTAGCTGTCAAGAATATTGACCTGAAGGAGCTGAAGCAGTTTAATGTACTGGGCGATAAACTGGAACCCCCAAAACCGGTGAAGGTGCCGGATCATGTGCCGGAAGAGCATATCAAGCATCAGTTACCTTCCAAAAAAGATGCGGAACTGATTATTTTCGGAGAAAGCTCAGATAAGATTGCCTATAAACTGGCCAACTGTTGCCGTCCTATTCCCGGAGATGATGTATTTGGCTTTATTACAGCCAGTGAAGGACTGAAAATACATCGTACCAACTGCCCCAATGCCGCACAGTTATTGGCTAATTATGGCCATAGGGTGGTAAAAACCAAGTGGGTGAAGAACCGCGAGATTTCTTTCCTGACTGGTTTGCGCATTATTGGTATGGATGATGTGGGAGTTATTCACAAGATTACCAATATCATCTCAGGTGAATTGAAGATTAATATTTCTGCTCTTAGTATTGAGTCAAAAGAAGGCTTATTTGAGGGTTTGATTAAAGTATATGTGCACGACAAGGAGGAGCTGGATGAACTCGTAGAAAGGCTTAAAAAGCTTGAAGGAATTCAATCTATACAACGTCTGGAAGAATCCTGATGAAGCTTTTAGCTTTTAGCAGTTAGCTTTTAGTAAATGCAGCGAAGATTAACATAACTTCGTCTTCGCTGCATTTACTAAAAGCTAAAAGCTAATGGCTAACAGCTGTTAAAAGCTGACAAAATTTGTATTTGTTAATATTCGCCTTAATTTTGCGACTTCTTTTAAAGCAACAACCTCCGATATTTAATTAAATCATTATGGTAGACGTTTTGTTAGGCCTGCAATGGGGCGACGAAGGCAAGGGTAAGATTGTGGACTATTTTGCCGGCAGGTATGACGTGATTGCCCGTTTTCAGGGTGGCCCGAACGCTGGTCACACTTTATATGTAAACGGACAGAAAGTAGTATTACGTACAATTCCTTCCGGTGTATTCCATGAAAAGACCATTAATCTGATTGGTAACGGAGTGGTGCTGGATCCTGTGGCTTTCAAAAAGGAAAGTGAAGATATTTCAGCACTGGGTGTGGATCTGACAAAAAATCTGTTTATCGCGGAAAAAACGCATATTATTGTTCCTACGCATCGTGCGCTGGACAAAGCGTCCGAAATAGCAAAAGGTAATGATAAAATAGGCTCTACTTTAAAAGGTATCGGCCCGGCTTACATGGATAAAACCGGTAGAAACGGGTTGCGTGTGGGAGATGTATTGTCACCGGATTTTAAAAATCAGTATGAGAAACTGAAACAGAAGCACCTGCAACTGTTGTGTCAGTATGATATAAACGAGTTTACAGAAGATATCGCCAACTGGGAAGCTGAATTTTTTGAAGCGATTCCATTCCTGCAGAAAATGAATGTGGTAAGTGGTGAATATTTCCTGAATGAAAAACTGAAAGCCGGTAAAAAAGTATTGGCAGAAGGTGCACAGGGAAGTATGCTGGATGTTGACTTTGGAACTTATCCATTTGTTACTTCTTCCAATACCATCTCTGCGGGTGTATGTACCGGTTTAGGTATTGCTCCGCAGTGGATCAAAGAAGTAATTGGTGTAACCAAAGCTTATTGTACCCGTGTTGGTGGCGGACCTTTCCCTACAGAACTGCATGATGCTACCGGTGAAAAACTGCGTAGTGCAGGTCATGAATTTGGCGCAGTAACTGGTCGCCCACGCCGTTGTGGCTGGATTGACCTGGTGGCTCTGAATTATACCTGCATGCTGAGTGGTGTTACCCAGCTGGTAATGACCAAAAGTGATGTACTGGATGAATTTGATGAAGTTTTGGCTTGTACCGCTTACGAAATAAATGGTCAACAAACGAAACAATTACCCTTCCAGTTAAACGGTCTGGACATTAAACCTGTCTGGGAGACATTTAACGGATGGAGCGACAAAACTTCTACCTGCAAGCAATTCAACGAGTTACCAGCAGAGATGAAAGCGTTTGTTGCAGCAGTGGATAGCTATTTGGGTGTGCCCGTGAAATACGTTTCTAACGGACCCGGACGCGATCAGATCCTAGAAAAGTAAAAGGAAAAAAAGTAAGGAAAAAAAACGGCAAAAAAAATTTGGCGAATAAAAAAAACTATTAAAACTTTACGGCAAAGAAATAAGGCAACCTATTATGAAATCAAAATCTGATAAAGAGAAAGAGACCAAAAAAACTACTTCTCCTAAGACTGCAAAAGACGCTCCTAAAGCTGCGGCCAAGCCTAAGAAAGAGGTGGATGATGATGATGAGGAAGATGATGATGAAGATGTGAAACCTTCCAAATCTGCCTCAAAGAAATCAGATAAGCCCGCATCTAAATCCAAACGTAAAGATGACGATGAGGATGGAGATGATGATGCTGACGATGAAGGAGATGATGCTGATGACGCCTGGGAAAAAGGGGAAGATGATGATTATGATCCTGATTTTGAAGAATTTGACATGCCTAAGTCAAAAGGAAAACGTGGTCGTCCTGCCACCGGCACTAAAAAAGCCGATGATGACGATGATTTGGGCATCGATGATGAATTCAAAGACATGGATCTGTTCAACGATCGTTTTGATGATGACGATGATGATTTTTAAGCACTAAAACGCGATTGTTATCAGGATATTCCACACTTTTCCGGTTGATAATCAGAAAATATTTAAGCAACAAATGTTGGATTGGGGAAACCAGTTCAACATTTGTTGTTTTTTAGATAATAATAACTACGATTCTCCCTGGCACCAATACGAAGCCATACTTGCGGCAGATGCCTTACATACCCTCGAAGTAAGTGCAGGAAATGCTTTCCCGGCTTTACAGGCGTTTTATAATACACATCAGGACTGGCTTTTTGGTCACCTGGCATATGATCTCAAAAACGAGACCGTGCCGGGACTGCAATCGGAGCACTATGACGGTATCGGCTTTCCTGATATGTGTTTCTTTGTGCCGCGTGTAGTTATGCAGCTCCAGAAAGGACAGGTACATATTGGCGGAGAAGCCTTCAGTGAACAGGACGCCTATGCCGTGTTTACGGCCTGTTTACGTATGCCCGTTGACGTGGCACCTGCCCACAACTCCGGTCTGCAGCCGCTGCGCAGCCGCCTGAATCATCACCGCTATATCGCCGCAGTGAAAGAGCTGCAGCAGCATATTCTTCATGGCGACTGCTATGAAGTTAATTTCTGCCGCGAAAATTACATGGAAGCGGTGAGTGTTCATCCACCGGCTTTATTTGCAAAACTGAATGCGTTGTCGCCTGCACCGTTTGCGGCCTACTACCGCCTGCATGATCGCTACATGGCCTGTTCCAGCCCTGAACGTTTTATGCAGAAAAAAGGGGATACAGTGATTTCACAACCGATTAAGGGCACC
Organism: Chitinophaga sp. 01L420; assembly: GCF_056399985.1. Lineage (NCBI taxonomy): Bacteria > Pseudomonadati > Bacteroidota > Chitinophagia > Chitinophagales > Chitinophagaceae > Chitinophaga > Chitinophaga sp. 01L420. The sequence continues at coordinate 57,549 of NZ_JBFTSK010000005.1, read as the reverse complement.
AGCCGCAAAGATGCAGATCCCGCTATTGACTTGCAGCTACAACAACAATTATTGCACAATGCAAAGGAACGCGCTGAAAATGTAATGGTGGTAGACCTGGTACGTAACGACTTATCCCATACTGCACTACAGGGCACCGTGAAAGTGACCGAACTCTTTGGCATCTATTCTTTTGCACATGTACACCACATGATCTCTACTGTGGCGGCGCAATTATCCCCACAGTTGCCTTTTACGGAAGTATTGCGTACTTCATTCCCCATGGGATCCATGACAGGTGCACCTAAAATGAGGGTGATGCAGCTCATTGAGCAATACGAACAAACCCGCCGGGGGCTTTATTCCGGCGCAGTAGGCTATATTACGCCAAGCGGCGATTTCGACTTTAATGTAGTGATCCGAAGCATGCTGTATAATGCCGCTAATCAATATCTTTCCTTCCAGACCGGCTCCGCTATCACTTTTTACAGTGACCCGGAAAAAGAATGGGAAGAATGTTTACTGAAAGCAGCTGCCATGGAAAAAACCATTACTGACTGAACAACTGCTCCATCGCCTCATTGATGGTGGGATAGGAAAACTGGAAACCGGTTCTTTGTATTTTGTCAGCAGAAGCTTTTACACTCTTCAATACTTCCACACTCATTTCTCCCAACGCCATTTTCAGCGCAAAGGCAGGCAYGTAAGTGGTCATAAAGCTGCGTCCTTTCACTATTTTGGCCATACTGAGGATCAGTTCCCGGTTAGTCACCGGGTTAGGGCTTACGGCGTTATATATGCCTTCCAGCTTATCGTTGACGATAGCATTGAAGTATAATCTTACGATATCATGAATATGGATCCAGGGTACAAATTGTTCTCCGGAACCCAGTATGGTGGCAAATCCAAACCGGAGCGGTTTGTAGAATTCTTTTAATGCGCCGCCTTCCCGGCTCAGGACAATGCCTGTACGGAAGATGACCAGCTTTTTATTTAATGCAGTTATTTTTGAAATGCTTTGCTCCCATGTTTGGGTGGTACTGGCCAGGTAATCGGTATACGCCCGGTCTGTTTCCGTAAACGCATGGTCATTAAACTCCCCGTAGTAGCCCGTAGCCGAGGCGCTTATCACCTTCTTTACCTTGTTGGGGATTGTTTGCAGCGCGGTGAACAGCAATTCACAGCTCCTGGTACGACTGTTAATAATTTCCTGTTTCCGGGCTGCCGTCCAGCGTTTATCGCCTACATTGGCTCCTGCCAGGTGTACTATATAATCTGCCTGTTGAATGGCTGCTTTGTCTATGGTTTGTGTTTCAATGTTCCATGGGGCATATGTTACCGCCTTGTTACTGCCTGCTTCCGGGCTCCTGCTAAGAATAATTACTTTGTAGCCGCGTTCCAGCAGCAGCCGGGTTAATGCCGTCCCTATGAGTCCTGTTCCACCGGTTATAATAACGGTTTCCATTAAGTAATAGCTGATTTTTTAAAATAATTTAATAAAAATACACAATAAATCGGGCCTTTTGGAATTTATGTAAAGGCAGGACTTACCAGCTTTAAATTGACAACTTAATTTCTGAATTTTAATGTAAGTTTGAAAATGGTGCATGCAAATGTGCCATCTGCTTTATCATACATATCTGAAATCTATATTACCGCATGCATACGCTATACCGCCTACAGTTAGTATTGTTGCTGCTTTTCGCCGGCACGGCAGCAATGGCACAGAAAATCACCTATTCAGAGCCGGAGAAAGATGACTACAAGAGCACTGAGTTTGAGATTATTGGCAAGGTAGCCGGTAATATCCTCGTGTATAAAACAGACCGTGGTGATTATGTTGTATCGGTATATGATAACGCGATGCAGCTGAAAAACAGGGTGAAACTGGACTTCCTGCCCCGTAAGGTGATCAGTATGGACTTTGTAGCCTATCCGGACAAGGTGCTCATGATCTACCAGTTCCAGCGTAAAGATGCGGTATACAGCTTCTGTGCTACCATGTCGCCGGAGGCTACTTTCAGTGATGCACCCGTCCTGATCGATTCTACCCGTATCGGCATCTATTCCAAAGAGAACAAGGTATATTCTGTGGAAGTATCGGAAGATAAGAACCGCATCATGGTGTATAAGATCAACCAGGACAGGGAAGACAACAACGTGTTTTATACCTTCCTGTATGACAGCGCTATGAGCCTGGTAAACAATAGCCGCTTCTCTCTGCCGATGCAGAAAAAGCAGTTCCTGAGCAACTTTAACCTCACCAATACCGGGGACCTGATCTTTAATAAGCTGGAACGTACTTCTAACCGGGATTATGTAGTGAGCGGTAGTATGGTTGTTAAACGCGCACTGGTAGACAGTTTTGAAGCCAGCCCGATGGGATTCAAAGCGCAGCTGCTGGACGAGGTAAAAATGAAGCTTGATAATAATAAGCATACGGCGCTGGTCACTGCGTTTTATTATAAACAGAAAAGAGGGAACGTAGAAGGCTTATACCTGTATAAGTACGACTATGGCAATTATAAAACGGTATACGAGAAGTCGCAGGTATTTCCGGATGACCTGAAAGTAAATGCCCGCGGAGAATCCAGTACCAATGCTGCTTTTAATGACTACTTTATCCGTAAGATCATTAATACGGCCAATGGAGGCTTCCTGCTCACGGCAGAATCTTTCTCTACTTCGTCCCGTTACCAGCCCTGGAACCGGTGGAATTATATGTATGGCAGCCCATACAGTGGTATGTATGCCCCTTATTACTATTCCCCGTATTCTTCCATGTATTACAATCCTTACTACTGGAACAATTCACAGGGACTGCGTTATCACTATGATAATGTAGTGGTGTTGTCTTTTGATGACGAAGGCAATATGCAATGGAACAACTTTGTGCACAAGAGCCAGTATGACGATAATGCGGATCTGTATTTATCTTACCTGATGGTAAACGTAGGCAGTGAATTGCGTTTCCTGTATAATGAGCTGGACAGAAGAAGTTATATGTTGACGGATGTAAGTCTGGCGCCGGGCGGTAAAGTTAACCGTATGCCTACCTTGCGCAACCTGGATAAGGGTTTTACCTGGATGCCCCGGTATGGAAAACAAATTTCCGGTCGTACTGTTGTGATACCATGTATCTATAGGAATTATATTTGCTTTGCTAAAATTGACTTTTAATCACACCTTTGCATTGTGATAAGATTTTTCCGTTCAGGCAATCCTCTTACGGTATTGCTGTTGTTAATATATACACTGCTCGTTAAGTTTTACTATCTGATTCATCCGTCTACCTATATGGCGGATGGATCGGAGGGGCTTTTGTATCACCTGCTGGTGAAATGGATGACCACTTTGGTGGGAAATAGTCCTTTGTTTTTTACATCACTGGCAGTGTTGATGTTATTTCTGCAGTCGTTGCTCTTCACCCGTATTATCAACCATCACCGGTTGTTTCCCCGGCCTACGTATTTGCCGGCGATGTGTTTCCTGCTTTTTACTTCCATGCTGCAAAGCTGGAACGTATTTTCCCCGGCTTTGCTGGTGAACCTGATTATGTTGTGGGTATTTACCAGCATAACGGAGTTGTATACACGTACTTCGGCCCGTGATGTGGTATTTAATATTGGTTTTGCGCTGGGGGTGAGTGGGTTGTTTTACTTCCCTTCTGTTATTTTTTGCTTTTTGCTGCTGGCGAGTATGCTGATTATGCGTGCTTTCAGGCTGGCGGAGTGGATTATTGCGTTGCTGGGGTTAATATGTCCGCTTTACCTGATGGGAACTTATTTGTTCCTTACCGGGCAGATGACATTATTGTGGAAGATCCCGAATATTGGTGCATCGTTGCCCATGATTACTGATTATAAGGTATGGGGCGCCATGGTGGCCAGTTTGCTCTTTTTTGTGATCGGGTGGTTGTTATTACAGCGTCCTCTTAAGAAAATGTTAATACAGGGCCGCAAGATATGGGCGGCATTAATTATATATGTGGTGGTAGCCATGCTGGTACCTTTCTTCAACGTACACTTTTCCGCTGCCTATTGGGTGCTGGCTGTATTACCGGTTTCTATGTTTGCGGGTAATGTATTCTGGTCGGTCACTAACGATACTTTTGCCAACATTATCCACTTCATTACGCTGGCATATGTTATCGTAATGCAATATTTCAGCTGATTTCTCCATTTTAAGGGGCTGATTACCAGTAATTTGTTAAATCGGGACAAACGGCAATGGAAAATTGCGAACGGCGAAGTAATTTTGTCCTTTCCCAGTAGATTTGTCATTCGTGAAAAATGATGACAAAAACATCGGGTAAAAACAGTTTTTAAAGCATTATTTACACATAAACACAAAACATTTTCAGATGAAATTTGGCGTTGTCACCTTTCCCGGTTCTAATTGTGATCATGATATGATTGATTCCCTGCGTAATGATCTGGGACAGGAAGTAATAGAACTGTGGCATAAGGATAAAGACCTGAGCGCATTCAGCACAGAAGATTGTATCGTATTACCGGGTGGTTTTTCTTATGGTGACTACCTGCGTTGCGGCGCTATTGCGAGATTCAGCCCAATGATGCAGAGCGTGATAGAATTTGCCAATAAAGGTGGCCGTGTAATTGGTGTTTGTAATGGTTTCCAGGTATTATGTGAAGCAGGATTGCTGCCAGGCGTATTATTACAGAACCAGCATCAGCAGTTCATCTGCAAAAATGTATACATGAAAAGTGAAAACACTACCGCATCCATTACTAAAGATGTGGCAGGCAGATCACTGATGATTCCTATTGCACACGGAGAAGGGCGCTACTACGCTGACGACGCCACGCTGGATGAACTGTTTAAAAACAACCAGGTGTTATTCCGCTACTGCGATGAGTTTGGCAATATTATTGAATCTGCTAACCATAACGGCGCCATCCGTAACATAGCAGGTATCTGTAACAAAGGAAGAAATGTCTTTGGCATGATGCCTCACCCAGAAAGGGCTACCAGCCTGGCTTTGGGTAATACTGATGGTCAGCTGATTTTACAGAGTCTGATCAACAACAACTAATAGATTAAATCAACCAACCAATTAAAAAGAAAAGCATGAAAAAATTATTAACAGCACTGGCTTTGTTCGCCTTGCCCATTCTGGCAAGCGCTCAGATCGAGAATCCGGTAAAATGGAATTTCACTGCCAAGAAAGTAAATGCAACTACCTACGAAGTACACGCTACTGCTACCATCGATGCCGGATGGCACGTGTATGCACAGGAAGCAGGAGAAGGACCAGTACCAACTGCCTTCAAATTCACCAAGAATCCACTGGTGGCCACAGCAGGTAAAGTGGAAGAAGTAGGTAAACTGCACAAGTCATTTGATAAGAACTTCAACTCTGAACTGAAATATTACGAAAGCACCGTAGATTTCGTGCAGAAAGTAACCGTGAAAGGTAAAGCAGCTACTAAAGTAAAAGGCTCGGTAGAGTTCATGGTGTGTGATGATCACCAGTGTTTGCCTCCGAAAGAAGTGGAGTTTGCTGTGAGTGTTGGAGGAAAATAATTTTGCATCCGGTAACTGATAACAATACTCGTAAAACGAGTTCCTCTCAACAGGAACTCGTTTCTTGTTTTCTCAGATCTATATTATTTAAAGCCTATTGACTTTATGAAGCATCTGCTTTCATTTTTGATACCTGTCTTCGCCATTTTTGCGCTCAGCGCAAATGCGCAGGACGCCAGCCCGAAGCCTGTTAAATGGCAGTTTTCTGCAGAAAAGAAAAATGACCAGGAATATGTGCTTCACCTGAAGGGCACCATAGAAAAAGGCTGGTTGCTTTTTTCTACTACCATGGGAAATGATGATCCTAATACGAGAGTGGTGCTGGATAGCGCTTCGGCATCTGTTTCCAGCATCACAGGCATTAAAGAAACAGGTAAATTAGATACCCGTAAAGAGCCCCTCTTCGATAATTTAGAGATCAAATATTTCGAAAATACAGTTGATCTGGAAACGACTGTGAAATTTACAGGTGCCGTTCCTGCTTCATTTAAAGGCAGTGTCAACTATATGGCATTGAAAGGAGAAGAAGCAGTAGGACCAGAAGAAGAAGCATTTAAATTCAACAAAGATGCTTCCGGCAACCTGATTAGTGTGGTAGCAGGGCTACAGGAATCTGCTGATAATGCACAAACACTGAAGCGTAAGACGATTGATTTACAGCATCCTGTAAAAGATTGCGGCGGAACAGGACAGGAAGGAAGTGCGAAGAAAAGCCTTTGGGGATTATTTATCCTGGGTATGTTAGGTGGTTTCATTGCATTGTTTACACCATGTGTATTCCCGATGATTCCATTAACCGTATCTTTCTTCACAAAGCAATCAAAGGACAGAAAGAAAGGGATCGTAAATGCCATCATATATGGGTTCTTTATTTTCCTGATCTATGTACTTCTTAGTTTGCCGTTCCACTTCCTGGATTCACTGAATCCGGAAATTCTGAATAATATATCCACCAATATCTGGTTGAATCTGACTTTCTTCGTGATCTTCATTGTATTCGCTATTTCATTCTTCGGATATTTTGAAATTTCGATGCCTAGCAGTCTGGCTAATAAAGTAGATGCTAAGAGCAGTGTAGGCGGTATGGTAGGTATTTTCTTCATGGCTTTAACGCTGGCGCTGGTATCTTTCTCCTGTACAGGTCCTATTCTGGGTTCCTTACTGGCAGGATCTTTATCAACAGATGGTGGAGCTATTCAGTTGTCTGTAGGGATGGCTGGTTTTGGATTTGCACTCGCACTTCCATTTGCCCTGTTTGCGCTGTTTCCGGGATGGCTTAATTCCCTGCCTAAATCCGGTGGATGGCTTACTTCCGTAAAGGTAGTGTTGGGCTTCCTCGAATTAGCTATGGCAATTAAGTTCCTGTCAAATGCTGATCTGGTAAAACATTGGGGATTACTGAAACGTGAGGTATTCTTTGCTATCTGGATTATTATCGGTTTCTGTATTGTACTGTATCTGTTTGGTAAGATCCGCTTCCCGCATGATTCACCAATTAAGAAGCTCAGTAAAGGCAGAATTGCACTGGCACTTGTTTTCCTGGCATTTACGCTTTACCTGGTTCCTGGTGTTACCAATACAAAATATGCCAATCGTTCCCTGATCAGCGGATTCCCGCCACCATTGAATTATAGCATTTATGGAAAAGATGCCGCCAAAGGTGTGGAAGCTAATGTGGTCAATGATTATGAGAAAGCACTGAAATTAGCTAAAGAGCAGAATAAACCGCTTTTACTCGACTTTACTGGTTGGGCATGTGTTAACTGCCGCAAGATGGAAGAGAATGTATGGCCGAAGGAAGAAGTGAAGGTGCTGATTGAAAAGGATTATATCCTGGTTTCGCTTTATGTGGATGACAGGAAATTGTTACCGGAAGATCAGCAGTTTTTATTCACTACAAGCAATGGTTTTAAGAAGGAGATTAAAACTTATGGGGATAAGTTTGCCACTATGCAGACGGAAAATTTCATCAATAACTCACAGCCATTTTATGTGTTGATCAGTCCTGATGAAAAGCTGCTGACGCATCCAGTAGGTTATACTCCGGATGTAAAAGCATATGCAGATTGGCTGAAATGCGGTCTGGAGGCTTTTAAAAGCACTAAATAGTTAAAGTAATATTAGCGTATAAACAATGAAGGCTACACAATCTGTGTAGCCTTCATTGTTTATACGCTAATATTAAGAATATCAGAAAGAATAATCCAGTAATGCTGCCGCATTGATTTTATCCTGCTGGCGATTAGTCAGATTCTTCACGCTTATCATATTTTCCTGTAACTCAGATTCTCCCAGGATAATCACATAAGGTATACTTCTCTTATCTGCATACTTCATCTGTTTATCCATCTTGGCATTTTCATGGAATAATTCCGCAGCAATACCTTTCTTCCGCAATTGCATCATATATCCAAAAGCTGTACGGGCACTGTCTTCCCCAAGATTGAGGAATAATACCTTGGTAGATTGTTGTGCTGTTTCGGGGAATAATTGTAATTCTTCCAATACATCATAAATACGATCTACACCAAAAGAAATACCTACACCCGAAATGCCTTTCAGGCCAAAGAGTCCTGTGAGATCATCATATCGGCCACCACCACCGATGCTGCCCATTTTCACGGTAGCAGGTGCTTTTACTTCTACAATCATACCGGTGTAGTAGTTAAGACCGCGTGCCAGGGTAACATCTATGATAGGTGTGGCGTTAAAGCTGGCATATCCCGAATTAATTACAAACGATAATTCCTCAATGCCTTTCAAAGCCGTTTCGGATGATTGCAGCAGTTCTTTTAATTGTGCCAGCTTTTCATCACTACTACCATCAATGGCCAGGAATTTCTCAATGGTGTCTATGTCGGTATCAGTCAAACCTCYCTCCTGTAACTCCTTTCTAACACCTTCAGCACCGATCTTATCCAGTTTGTCGATAGATATAGTAATATCTGTCAGCAATTCAGTCTTACCTATTACTTCGGCGAGGCCAAACAATATTTTACGGTTATTGATACGTAGTTCATAACCCTGTAACCCGAGTTTGGTCAGTACCGTATCGTAGATCAGCAATAATTCTACTTCATTCAGTAAAGAGTTGCTACCTACCACATCTGCATCACATTGGTAAAACTCGCGATAGCGGCCTCTTTGAGGCTTGTCCGCGCGCCATACTGGTTGCATCTGGTAACGTTTGAAAGGAAGTGCCAGTTCATTCTGATTCATTACCACATAACGTGCGAAAGGAATCGTAAGATCATAGCGCAATGCTTTTTCGGTTACTGCTGCCAGGAGTTCCTTGTTATCTTTTGCCTCGTGTGCTTTCGTATAAATATCTCCGTTGTCCAACACTTTGAACATTAGCTTATCTCCTTCTTCTCCATACTTCCCTGTCAATGTAGACAAATTCTCCATCGCGGGTGTTTCCAGCGGCTGGAAACCGAATACCTCAAAGGTGTCTCTGATGGTTTGAAAAATGTAATTACGTTTTCTCACTACCACCGGGCCAAAATCACGGGTGCCTTTAGGAATACCGGGCTTTATCATCTCAAAAAATTATTAAAAGTTTTATTGTTGCTGGTCTGCAATGTTTTCGCAGGCCTCATAAATCATTTTATATACTGGTGTAAACAGTGCATCATCAAACCAGGGATCAGGTACTTCCTGTTGTTCCGGCAGCAGGAAGTGCACTTTCGCTTTATCGGCTTCGTTGCGGGCCTTACGTAATACATCCGTATAATTGCTTCGGTCCATTACATAAATAAGGTCAAATGTATCAAAATCTGCGACCTGAAACTGTCTGCCACGAAGACCGGATATATCCACTCCATTTTTCCGGGCCTCTTTCACGGACCTGTGGTCAGGCGCATGGCCTATATGCCAGTTACCAGTACCGGCAGAATCAATTTCCCAATCCAGTCCTTTTTCCCTCGCCAAATGTCTCATTATCCCTTCTGCCAGAGGTGAACGGCAAATATTACCCAGGCAAACCATCAATATTTTCATGCGGATGAATATTTGAATATCAGGCCGCAAACCTACAAGATATTATGGAAATGTGCATTCATTTGCATCTTTATCATGAAAACAAGGATAAAAATTGGGGATTTCCCGGATACAAAGCATAAATGGATGCAAATTGTAAAACACAGGAAATGATGAGATTTTAGATCGAAATATAACAACATGTTGAAAAAATGCCTCAAATTGCGACTGCGTAAGCAATAGAGTGCAGTTTTGTGGCAGTTTTTTAACATTCTTCTAAAATTCTCTTTGCCCGATTAAAAAATTTTTTTTTGTATAATTGTAATTCGCAACATGGAAACACACGAAGAACAAACAAGCAGACGACAGGAAAACAGGTATCGGCCAATGGGTGAGCTGATCAGAGGGATATTTTTTGTACTCTTTGGTCTGTTCGCAATTTTTGCAGAAAAACTGGGAATGGCACAGTTCCGTATATCCCCTTCAGCAATGAGTATAGTGGGTGCGGTGTTGATAACGTACGGCCTCTTTAGAGTTTATAACGGAGTAAGAAAACTTTTTTTTAACAGGAACTAAAGGGGTGTGATATGTTTTTCAGTTTTAGAAAGATGAATGCTGTATATTTAGCAGCAATTACTGTGATGGCCGCTTGTGGGCCTAATCCAAATGCGAAAAAATTAGATACAGCTACAGAAGGCACCATCCGCATCAGTGTGGATGAAACTTATAAGCCGCTGATAGATTCTGAAATAAAAGTTTTTGAATCACTGTATCCCAAAGCGCATATCATTCCTACCTATAAACCGGAGGCTGAATGCTTTAAAGATCTTTTAAATGATAGTGCCCGACTGGTGATCGTTACCCGCGATTTCAACCAACAGGAGCGCGACTACTTCAAGCAAATCAAAATTACGCCTAACAGCCTTTTACTTGCCTGGGACGCGCTCGCACTGGTGGTGAACAAGGAGAACCCTGACTCCATATTAAATATGGAACAGGTACGCGGTATTATGAACGGCACAAATAAGGACAGGAAATGGCAACTGGTGTTTGATAATGCCAACTCAAGCACCGTGCGATATATCATGGACTCCATCAATATGGGTAAGCCTTTGCCAACCAATACTATGGCTGCTAAAACCAACCCGGAAGTGGTGGACTACGTGTCAAAAAACAAAGACGCAATAGGTGTGATAGGAGTTAGCTGGATCTCTGATCCTAATGACTCATTGTCAATGGCTTTTACAAAAAAAGTATCTGTAGTGAGGCTAAGAGCAGACAATGGTTCAGAATTTGTTAAACCATACCAGGCGTATATTGGTATTGGTACCTATCCATTGAAGCGCGGCTTCTTTTTCTGCCTGAAAGAACCTTATCACGGACTGGGCAGTGGATTCGCCACCTTTCTCGGCAGTTATGAAGGACAGCTTGTTATCAAGCAGTTCCGTTTGTTTCCGGCCAGATTGAATGTAGTATTCAGAGAAGCAAATCTTAAGTAGTAAAAAAACACAACTAAAACTAAAAAACCAGATTGCATGAACAAACGGAAAAGTTTAATCGTAGCATTGCTTTGCGCTGCATCTAGCGGTGCGATGGCCCAATCTGTGGAGGATGGATTAAAAGACCTGTATTATGGTAAATATCTGTCTGCCAAGCAGAATTTTGAGAAAGTGATTGCAGCAAAGCCTACGGAGGACAAAGCTTATTATTACCTCGGTATAGCGCAGCTTGGACAAGAAGATGTAGCAGGTGCTGCAGCTACTTTCCAGAAAGGTTTACAGGCAGTGCCTACCTCCGCTTTATTACAGGTAGGTATGGGCCGTATTGATCTGCTGAAGGGAGATGCCGCTGCTGCCAAAACAAAGTTTGACGCTGCCAGTGCTGCTACTCAAGGTCGTGATGGCGATGTAGCCCGCGCAATAGCAGATGCCAGCACCGAGCTAAAAGGTGGTGATCGTGCTTACGCCCTGACTGTAATGGAAAAGCTCCTGAACAATGAAGGACGCAAGAAAAAAGAACAATACACTGCTACCGCAGCTGATTATATTGAACTGGGAGATGCTTACCGCTTCCTGGGTGGTGAAAATGGTGGTAAAGCCATCACCACTTATGAAAAAGCACTGGAAGTAGATCCAAACAATGCAGAAGCTGTCATGAAAGAAGGTTTGGTGAACTACAATGCAAGGCTGAAAGCTGAAGCAGTAGCAGATTACACCAAAGCTACCAACATGGACCCTAAATATGGTCCTGCTTTCTACGAGCTGTTTCAATTCTACATCACACCTAAAAAGGATCAGTTATCCTGGGAAAATGCTGCTAAATACCTGGAGCAATATATGGCTGTAGCAGATCCGGCAGATAAAACAAAGAACCAATACCTGGCGGCTTACATCTCTTTCTTCAAGAAAGATTATGATGCCGCTATCAGCAAAGGCCAGGCTACTCTGCCAGGTGCTGATGAGTTTTATCAGAACAAGCTGAACTTGCTGATCGGTGATGCTTACCTCCAGAAAGGTGACTCCCTGAACGCGAAAAAAGTGATGGATGATTATGCAACAAAAGTAGGTGACGCTAAACTGGACTCTAATGATTATAAGTTATTGAGCACTATCTACATGCGCCTGAAATCCAGCGATTCTGCTACGCAGAACCAGTACAATACCAAAGCATTGGCTTACCTGGAAAAATATGCGGGTGCTATCACTACGAAGGATCCGGAAACATTTATCCAGATTGCGGATCAGCTGAAAGCAGCCAGAAGTTTTGTTCCTGCTGCAGAATGGTATGAAAAAGCGAACGAATTATCTCTTGCCAATAAAGTACAACTGCAGGCAATTGATTACTTCAACGTAGGTATTAACTACTACTATGGTGCAGTAAATGTGAAGCCTGCAGATACCACCCTGCTGGCTAAAGCTGATGCTGCTTTCCAGAAAGTGATCGAAGCAAAACCTGAACTGGGTACTGGTTACTACTGGAGAGGTATGACTAATTTTGTGAAAGATCCGCAAGCGCAGGCTGGTGTTGCAAAGCCTTTCTATGACAAATACATAGAAATTTCAGAAGTAGATCCGGCTAAATACAAGGTTACCTTGATTAATGCTTACACTTATGAGTTGTTATACTACTACTTTAAGGAAGATAAAGCCAATGTAAAGGTATATGCTGATAAACTGTCTGCAATAGATCCGAATAACTCTGCTGTTAAACAGATCACAGAAAACATGGCTGCCCGTGAAAAAGCGGCTACCAAGCCTGCTGCTAAACCAGCTGCCAAACAAGGCCAGAATAAGAAATAATTATTAATTATATACGATATTAAAAAACCTCCTGTACCCACAGGAGGTTTTTTAGTTTCCGGTTGGTGAAAAAAGATAATATTTTAGACCCTAATAGATTTGATATTTGGTCAACTTACAGTATTTTTGCGCATTCGGACAATGTTTTTATCGGGAAGCTTATGTATACAGACACTGTATTTTTGTCAGCAACGACTACTCCTTCTAGCTATTTCCCTATAGTATTGCAACTTGTTGCAGCTTTAGGTTTCGTAGGGATCACGATGTTAGCTACTCACTTTTTGGGTCCTAAACGCAAAACCAGCGATAAGCTTATTAACTTTGAGAGTGGAATCGAGCAAAAGGGCAATGCCCGGCAGCCGGTGGCCATCAAATACTTTCTTACTGCTATTCTTTTCGTGTTATTTGATGTGGAAGTAATCTTTTTCTACCCCTATGCTGTTAATTTCAGGGAACTGGGATGGGAAGGCTTTACTGCTGTGCTGATGTTTGTGGGCTTCTTTTTGTGTGGTTTTATCTACATCACAAAGAAGGGTGCACTGAAGTGGGAAGACTAATTTTAAATCTCTAAATTAAATCAAATGGCTCGTCCGGTTCAATATAATAACAAGGTGAAAACGGTGGAAATTCCTGAGGGATATTCCGGTGAGGGATTTTACGCCACATCATTTGACAAAGTAATAGGCCTGGCGCGTAAAAACTCCATCTGGCCTTTACCATTCGCTACTTCCTGCTGTGGTATCGAATTCATGGCCACCATGGCAGCTACCTACGATATGGCCCGTTTTGGGGCAGAACGTATGGCGTTTACACCCCGTCAGTGCGATTTGCTGATGGTAATGGGTACCATTTCTAAGAAAATGGGACCTATCGTGCGCCAGGTATACCTGCAAATGGCTGAACCACGCTGGGTAATGGCCGTAGGTGCCTGCGCCTGCAGCGGTGGTATATTTGATACCTATTCTGTATTACAGGGTATTGACCAGGTAATTCCGGTAGATGTATATGTACCAGGATGTCCTCCGAGACCAGAAGGTATTATCGATGGTTTTATGAAAATACAGGACCTGGTAGGCCAGGAAAGTCTCCGCCGCCGTAACTCCGACAGATATCAAGAGCTGATGGAGTCTTATGGTATCAAGTAAGGAGGGGAATGGTTAATTGTTAATTGTAAATTTCAAATTGTTAATGTCTTTAACAAACGAACGCATACAGCAACGCCTGACGGAGAAGTTTGGAGATGTGCTTACCGGCTTTGAAGAGCCGTTTGGCCTGCTTACCCTCACCGCACAGAAAGATTATAACCTGAAAGTAATGCAATTCCTGTTTGACGATGAGGAATTGCGTTTTCGTTTTTTAACGGATATCACTGCGGTGCATTATCCTGATAGAAAAAATGAAGAGCTGGCAGTAGTATATCATCTGCATAACCTGCAGGATAATATCAGGCTCCGTCTGAAAGTATTCGCACCAGTAGCCCAACCGGATGTGTTTACAGCTACCAAGCTGTATGAATCCGCCAACTGGATGGAGCGCGAAACTTATGATTTTTACGGGGTTAACTTTGTAGGACATCCCAACCTGATACGCGTACTGAATGTGGATGAAATGACCTATTTCCCGATGAGAAAGGAATTTCCGCTGGAAGACTCCATGCGTATTGATAAAGATGATGAGATGTTTGGAAGAGGGGGAAATCTTTAATACAACCAGGTTATGTTAGATCAGAAACAACATATAAAACTGCCGGAAGGCTCTATAGAAAAAGATACGCAGACGCTTAACCTGGGTCCTACTCACCCGGCTACGCATGGCGTATTTCAGAATATTCTGGAAATCGATGGCGAACGTATTGTGAGCGCTGTTTCTACCGTAGGGTATATTCACCGTGCTTTTGAGAAGATCGCAGAACGCCGTCCCTATTACCAGATTACACCACTGACAGATCGTCTTAACTATTGCTCTGCCCCTATCAATAATATGGGTTGGATACTCACCGTAGAAAAGCTCCTGGGCCTGGAAATGCCTAAAAGAGTGGATTACCTGCGTGTGATCATCATGGAGCTGGCGCGTATTGCGGATCACCTGATCTGTAGCTCCGTAATGGGAGTAGATACCGGCGCATTAACCGGTTTCGTTTACGTGATGACCTATCGTGAACTCATATACGAAATATATGAGGAAATATGCGGCTCCCGACTGACTACCAATATTGGTCGTATCGGTGGTTTTGAAAGAAATTTCACGCCAGCTGCTTTTGCTAAAATCGAGCGTTTCCTCAAAGAGTATCCTGCTGTACTGAAAGAATTTGAAACCCTGCTTACCCGTAACCGTATCTTCATGGAACGTACACAGGGTGTAGGTGGTATCAGTGCGGAAAGAGCGCTCAGCTACGGTTTCACAGGTCCCAACCTGCGTGCAGCCGGTGTGGATTACGATGTACGTGTAGCAAATCCTTACAGCTCTTACCAGGATTTTGATTTCTCTGTACCTGTTGGTACTACCGGTGATAGCTATGATCGCTTCCTGGTACGTAACGCAGAAATGTGGGAAAGTCTCAGCATTATCCGTCAGGCGATGGATAAACTGAAAACACTGCCGGATGATGTATATCACGCAGATGTTCCTGCCTACTACCTGCCTGAGAAACAGGATGTATATACAAAAATGGAAGCACTCATCTATCACTTTAAAATAGTGATGGGAGAAGCAGATATGTTACCAGGTGAAGTATATAACGCTGTAGAAGGCGCTAATGGCGAACTTGGTTTTTACCTGATCAGTGATGGTGGCCGTAGTCCTTACAGACTGCATTTCCGCCGTCCCTGCTTTATCTATTACCAGGCTTACGCTGAACTGGTACAGGGTGGTATGTTGAGCGATGCGATCGTGTGTATGAGTAGCCTGAACCTGATTGCAGGTGAGCTGGATGCGTAAGAATATTTTGAAGATTAAAGCTGATTAAAATAATGGCTGTGGTTCAATTTTCGGAAGAGAAACTGAATAAAGTAAAAGAAATCATTGCGCGCTACCCGGAAGGGAAGCAGAAAAGTGCATTGATACCGGTGCTGCACCTGGCTCAGGAAGCATTTGGCGGATGGTTAAGTGCAGAAACAATGGACTACGTTGCAACATTACTGCAACTGGAATCAATTGAAGTATATGAAGTAGCTACTTTCTATAGCATGTTTAACCTGAAGCCGGTTGGTACCTATCTTTTTGAGGTATGCCAGACAGGTCCCTGTATGGTAAGTGGTTCCGATCAGATCATTGATTACATTAAAAGTAAACTGGGGATCGGTGTAGGCGAAACTACGGCAGACGGGTTATTTACCCTTAAAACCGTAGAATGTCTTGGTGCCTGCGGATATGCGCCCATGATGCAATTGGGTAAACATTACCGTGAACACCTGACGCCGGCTAAAGTAGATGAAATTATCACAGAATGCAGATCTAAAGCAAACGCAAACTGATGCATCCGAAACATACCATATCCATACGTTTCAAGGAAATGTATCAGCGCCACAGACTACAATTCGTAGAAGCTCTTTTGCTGGTGGGATTACTCACCGCATTATGGCGGATAGATAACTGGTTTGTTTCCTTTATTTGTGGTGTTAGCGCGGGCCTGTTGTTTTACAGACTGGCAGATCGCATTTCCCAACACGGCATACGTAAGGCATAAAAGATATACACAAAAATCTGTTGATGGGGCCGGGTTTACCGGAACCATTACACCATAAGGAAGAAAATGGGACGCAAATTACTGTTAGATAAAGCACATATAGAAGGCATCCGGTATTATGATACCTACCGGAGCAACGGCGGTTATGCTGCAGCTGAAAAGGCGCTGAAAACGCTGGGACCGGAAGGCGTACTGGAAGAAGTGAAAAAGAGTGGCCTCAGAGGCCGCGGTGGCGCAGGGTTTCCTACCGGCTTGAAGTGGAGTTTCATCGCCAAACCAGAAGGTGTTCCCCGTTACCTCGTTTGTAACGCGGATGAATCAGAGCCGGGTACGTTCAAAGACCGTTACCTGATGGAATTCTTACCCCACCTCCTCATTGAAGGGTTACTCATCTCCAGCTTTGCCCTCGGCGCTAACAGTTGCTACATCTATATCCGCGGTGAATATGCCTGGATTCCGGACATCCTGGAACAGGCCATTGCAGAAGCTAAAAATAAAGGCTGGCTAGGTAAAAATATCCATGGAACCGGTTTCGACCTGGAAATATATGTACAACGCGGTGCGGGTGCTTATATCTGTGGTGAAGAAACGGCCCTGATAGAATCTCTCGAAGGAAAACGCGGTAACCCACGTATCAAGCCACCATTCCCGGCAGTAAAAGGATTATGGCAATCCCCTACTGTTGTTAATAACGTAGAAACACTCGCAGCTGTAGTGCCTATCATCAATATCGGCGGCGATGAATATATTAAATACGGCACCGGCAAATCTACCGGTACCAAACTGATCTCTGCCTGCGGTAATATCAACAAACCCGGTGTGTACGAGATAGAAATGAATATCTCCGTAGAAGAATTTATTTACTCCGAAGAATACTGCGGTGGTATCAAAAATAATAAACGCCTGAAAGCCTGTATCCCCGGCGGATCTTCCGTTCCGGTGTTACCAGCTAACCTGCTGCTGAAAACAGCGAAAGGCGAAACCCGTATGATGACCTATGAAAGTCTCGCTGATGGCGGATTTGCAACAGGCTCCATGCTGGGTTCCGGTGGTTTCATTGTAATGGATGAAGACCAGTGTATTGTACGCAATACCCTCACCTTTGCCCGTTTCTATCACCACGAAAGCTGCGGTCAGTGCAGCCCTTGCCGCGAAGGTACCGGTTGGATGAAGAAAGTACTGCAGAACATTGAGAATGGTAAAGGCAAAATGAGTGATATCGATTTGCTGTGGGATATTCAACGCAAAATAGAAGGAAATACGATCTGCCCGCTCGGTGATGCTGCTGCATGGCCGGTAGCAGCAGCTATACGCCACTTCCGCGATGAATTCGAATGGCATGTGGCTAATCCTCAGGAATCACAGACCCGCAATTTTGGTCTGGCACATTATGCAGATCCATTGCCATTGCCTACACCAGCGGCTGTATAACGGGCATGCATATACTGAAATAAGGAATCAATATATAAATAAACGTTGCTCCCCGGGAGCACAAAAGATATTAAGATGGCGGAGGAAATAAAATTATTTAAGGTTAAAATCGATAACATCTCTGTAGAGGTGGAACCCGGTACAACCATACTGAACGCGGCGAGGAAGATAGGAGGAGAAATAGTGCCGCCGGCCATGTGTTACTACTCCAAGCTGCAGGGTAGCGGTGGTAAATGCCGTACCTGCCTGGTGAAAGTATCCAAAGGTTCAGATGCCGATCCACGCCCTATGCCTAAACTGGTGGCCAGCTGCCGTACTACTGTAATGGATGGTATGGAAGTGGCCAACATCACTTCTCCGGAAGTACTGGACGCACGTAAGGGGGTAGTGGAATTCCTGTTGCTCAATCACCCGCTGGATTGCCCGGTATGTGAT
Source organism: Chitinophaga sp. 01L420 (assembly GCF_056399985.1). Taxonomy (NCBI): domain Bacteria; kingdom Pseudomonadati; phylum Bacteroidota; class Chitinophagia; order Chitinophagales; family Chitinophagaceae; genus Chitinophaga; species Chitinophaga sp. 01L420. Next base: position 39,195 of record NZ_JBFTSK010000005.1, on the reverse strand, counting down.
CAGGCAGGAGAATGTCACTTGCAGGATCTGAGCTACGAACACGGAGCAGACAGTACCCGCTACGAATTCAAACGCAGAACTTTTGATAAAGTAGATCTCGGCGATCATATCAAATTACATATGACACGTTGCATCCTTTGCTACCGTTGTGTGTATACCGCTGATCAGCTCACCGAAAAACGTGAACATGGTATTCTGGGCCGCGGAGATGCTTCTGAAATCAGCACTTATATCTCCCAGTCACTGGATAATGACTTCATCGGTAATGTGATAGATGTTTGCCCGGTAGGTGCTTTAACAGATCAGACTTTCCGCTTCAAAAACCGTGTATGGTTCCTGAAACCTGTAGATGCACACCGTAATTGCGAAAATCCTAAATGCTGCGGTAAAACAGTATTGTGGATGCGTGGCGACGAAGTATTCCGTGTAACTGCCCGCAAGGATAAATACGGAGAAGTGGAAGCATTTATCTGTGATACCTGCCGCTTTGATAAAAAAGAAGCAAAAGACTGGATCATCGAAGGTCCACGCAAAATAGAACGTAACAGCGTTATTTCTCAGGGTCATTACGTGAACACCGTAAAACCTAAAGATCCGCTGGTGGAAGTATTGGACGGCAGACAACCTAAGCTGCTGTTTAATATTCACTCTGAAAGCCAGGTAAACAGACCGGATGTGGATCTCTCGCAGATCCAGGGCCCGGCTCACTCTGATGATTTTAAGAAGTAACAATCGTAATTACGTGTAAGTATGACCTTATTAAGCATAGATTGGTTTTTTATAATTGAAAAAGTACTCCTGATATCAGTGGTACTGGTACTTTCATTGGTAGTGGCCATGTATTCTACCTGGGGTGAAAGAAAAGTGGCAGCATGGATACAGGATCGTATTGGTCCTAACCGTGCCGGTTTTATGGGATTGCTGCAGCCGCTGGCAGATGGTGGTAAACTCTTCTTCAAGGAAGAGATTATTCCTTCCAACTCCAACCGCTTCCTCTTTATTCTCGGTCCGTCTATTGCCATGTTAGTAGCCTGTATGACCAGTGCTGTGATCCCCTGGGGAGATAGCCTGGTAATTGCTGGTCGCACTGTTTCCTTACAGGTGGCAGATGTAAACATCGGTATCCTCTTCATTTTCGGTACCGTGAGCATGGGCGTATATGGTATCATGATAGGTGGCTGGGCTTCCAATAACAAGTTTTCCCTGCTGGCTTCTGTACGTGCTGCTTCCCAGATCATTTCCTACGAGCTGCCTATGGGCCTGGCTTTGATAGCCCTGCTGATGCTGACAGGCTCTCTGAGCTTAAAAGACATCGTAGAGCAACAACGCCACAGCTTATGGAATGTATGTTATCAGCCACTGGGTTTTTTCATCTTCCTGGTATGTGCTTTTGCAGAAACTAACCGTGCACCATTTGACTTACCGGAAGCAGAGAATGAATTGAATGGTGGTTATCACCTGGAATATTCTTCCATGAAACTGGGTTTCTTCCTGTTCGCAGAATATATCAATATGTTCGTCAGTTCCGCACTGATTGCTACCATGTATTTCGGTGGTTATGCTTTCCCGTATATGGATAACCTGGGACTGGATGGTAACCTGTTGACTATTCTCGGATTCCTGGCACTGTTTATTAAAACATTGTGCTTCATATTTTTCTTTATGTGGGTACGGTGGACGGTTCCGAGATTCCGTTACGATCAGCTGATGCGTTTGGGCTGGAAAATAATGATTCCATTGGCATTGGTGAATATGCTGATCACAGGAGCGTTAATACTGGCACGTCAACATTAATATCATCTAATTAAATACACACGGATCGTGTGGATTAAATAAAGCATTCATTATGCAAGCATTAACAAACAGGGCAAAAGCAGTAGATCGCCGGCCGATGACCTTCGCAGAGAAGTTGTACATCCCTGCTATTGCAAAGGGCATGGGTATTACTTTCAAGCATCTTTTTCAACGTAAGGCGACGGTTAGTTTTCCTGAGAAAAAACGTGATTTTAGCCCGGTATTCCGTGGTTTACATGTACTGAACCGGGATGAAGAAGGACGTGAAAGATGCACTGCCTGCGGATTGTGCGCCGTAGCTTGTCCTGCTGAAGCCATTACCATGGAAGCAGCAGAAAGGAAAGAGGGAGAAGAAAACCTGTACAGGGAAGAAAAATATGCTGCAAAATATGAAATCAATATGCTGCGTTGTATTTTCTGTGGTTTTTGTGAAGAAGCTTGTCCTAAAGATGCAGTATATATGTCTGAAACATTTGCTCCGGCAAATTATCAGCGTAAAGGTTTCATCTATGGAAAAGATGATTTGCTGATTCCTCATCCGAAAGAGAACAAATAATATTATTCACAGCGCACATTTAGCTAAAAATACAATAGTCAAACATAGCAGAGATGGGAATGAGTATACAACAAATAGTTTTCATAGTGCTGTCGGTCATCGCGCTGGTTTCAGCGTTGGGCGTGGTATTGAGTAAAAATCCTGTGACGAGCGTGTTGTGCCTGATCGTAACATTCTTTACCATTGCCGGGCATTATATCATGATGAATGCCCAGTTCCTGGCAGTCGTGCATATCATTGTATATGCAGGAGCCATCATGGTATTGTTCCTTTACGTGATGATGCTGATGAATCTGAATGCTGAACTGGAGCCGCAGAAACGCAATTGGCTGAAATATGCAGGTGCCATCAGCGGTGGTGCTTTACTGGTAGTATTGGTAGCCGCCCTGCGCGATGCCAGCATGCCGGCACTGAGCCCACAGTCTACTGATATCGGATTGATCAAAAACCTGGGTATGCTCCTGTTCAAACAATATGTGGTACCATTCGAGGTGAGCAGCATCCTGTTCCTCAGCGCAATGGTAGGAGCGGTAGTGATTGGTAAAAAAGATTAGCAACATGCGGGTATACGGGCTTCTCCGTAACTCGTAATTCGTAATTCGTAATTTATTTTATGCCTGTTCAATATTACATATTCCTGAGTATCGCCTTGTTTTGCATAGGTGTGATGGGTGTACTGATGCGCAGAAATGCGATCATTATTTTTATGTGCATAGAGCTGATGCTGAATGCGGTAAACCTGTTGATGGTAGCATTTTCTAAAATGTGGGCAGACGCAGGCAGGGTAGATGCCGGATCGGCACAGCTGTTTGTATTCTTTATTATGGTGGTAGCGGCTGCGGAAGTAGCGGTAGGACTGGCTATAATTACTATGGTCTACAGAAACACACACTCAGTAGATATTAACATTCTTAACAGGCTGAAAAATTAATAATTCTGCTTTCTTAATTATTAAATTTTTCGACGTCGTAAATAGAATTGATAAATGATTAATCTAGTTTGGCTTGTACCATTTTTACCATTATTAGGTTTCCTGGTGAATGGATTGGGACGCAGATTTTTATCCAAGTCCCTGGTAGGATTTGTTGGAAGCGGCGCTGTACTGGCGTCCTTTGTGATTAGCTTATTAATATTCCTGGAAGTGAAAACTCCGGGATTTTCTGCACAGGTTGTCACCCTGTTTGATTTCATTTCTGTAGGTTCCCTGCATATTCCTTTCGCTTTCCAGGTAGATCAGCTGAGTGCCTTGTTCCTGCTGGTGATCACCGGCGTAGGTACCCTGATTCATATCTACTCTACTTCTTACATGCATGATGAAAGTGATGAAAGTTTCGCCAGGTATTTTGCCTATCTGAACCTCTTCATTTTTTCCATGCTGATCCTGGTGCTGGGCGCCAACTACGTAATGATGTTTATTGGTTGGGAAGGTGTCGGGCTTTGTTCTTACCTCCTGATCGGTTTCTGGTTTAAAAATACCAGCTATAATAACGCCGCCAAGAAAGCATTTGTGATGAACCGCATTGGTGATCTGGGTTTCCTGATAGCCATCTTCTTTATGATCACGCAGTTTGGAACAGTGACTTTTCCGGAAGTGTTTGCGAAAGCAGCTCCACTGGGCATGAACAACGGTATTATTACTGCTATTGCGATGCTGTTGTTTGTTGGTGCGATGGGTAAATCTGCACAGATTCCTTTGTATACCTGGTTACCGGATGCGATGGCGGGTCCAACGCCTGTATCTGCACTGATCCACGCGGCAACGATGGTTACTGCTGGTATTTACATGATTGCACGCAGCAACGTGATCTATACACTGGCGCCACATATCCAAACGGTGATTGCGATCATTGGTCTGGCTACGGCACTGTTTGCAGCATCTATTGCGTTAAAGCAAAACGACATTAAAAAAGTACTGGCTTATTCTACAGTAAGTCAGCTAGGTTATATGTTCCTGGCCCTCGGTGTGGGTGCGTATGGAGCGGCTGTGTTTCATGTAATGACACATGCCTTCTTCAAAGCACTGTTGTTCCTGGGCTCCGGTTCTGTTATTCACGCTATGGGTGGAGAACAGGATATCCGGAAAATGGGCGGCCTGAAAAAATTCATGCCTACTACCGCCTGGACATTCCTCGTGGGCTGTCTGGCAATTGCAGGTATCCCTGGTTTCTCCGGTTTCTTTTCGAAAGATGAGATCCTCGCACAGGCGTATGCCAATAACCCGGTATTATATGTACTGGGCCTCGTTGGCGCGCTGATGACAGCTTTCTACATGTTCCGCTTATATTATATTACTTTCTCCGGTAAGTTCCGCGGTACACACGACCAGGAACATCACCTGCATGAAAGTCCTTCTGCTATGACCATTCCATTGGTGATACTGGCAGTGCTTTCTATCGTGGGCGGTTATATCGGTTTACCAGAAGTATTTGGGACGAAGAACTGGCTGGCAGAATACCTGGAACCGGTTTTTGCACCTTCAGCTCCTTTTGCAGTAGCACATCACCTGTCACATGGTACAGAATGGTTATTGATGGGTGTGAGCAGTGCACTAGTAATTGTATTCATCCTGTTTGCACATCAGAAATTTGCAAACTATGAAGACGCAGGTACGGAAAGTACCGGTTTTGCAAAAGTGCTCGAAAACAAATGGTATATAGACGAACTGTATGATACTATCATCGTTAAACCGCTCTATGAACTGGGCCGTTTCTTCCGCGATACAGTGGAAAAAGCTGGTATAGACAGGTTGGTGAACGGTGTAGGCCGTGGTGTACAGCTGGGTGGACAACGTATCCGCCTGTTACAGAACGGACAGGTAGGATTTTACATCTTTGCCATGGTGATCGGTATGATCGTATTATTTGTGATCGGATTCTTATTATAAACCAATAGCAGAAGTTACAAGCGCAGATAAATTATGTTGACAGTTTTATTAATATTGATTCCTTTCATAGCAGGCCTTATCGCATTTGGTCTGAAGGGGTCCGGGCCAAAGGTACTGGGCATGATTTCATCGCTGGCAACAGTGGTGATCGCAATAGGAACCTGGTGTACCTTTCGCACTGCTCCTGACAGTCTGAACTTTGTTGCCAACTGGATTCCGCAGCTGGGAAGTCAATTCCGGGTAGGGTTAGATGGAATGGGTGTGATGCTTTGCTTATTGACAGCGATTGCTTCTCTGCTTGTTTTCATCACCATTTATAACCGCAACTACGAAAAACCTAACAGTTTTTATGGTTTGATGTTATTATCGCAGGCCGGCTTAACCGGTGTATTCACCGCTTTTGATGCCCTACAGTTTTATATATTCTGGGAACTCGCACTGATACCTGTTTATTTCCTCTGCTCTTTATGGGGAGGAGAAAAACGTATAGCCGTTACATTTAAATTCTTTGTATACACTTTCCTCGGGTCCCTGTTAATGCTGGTAGGTATTATCTACCTGTATTCTTTGACGCCTGATCATTCTTTCAGCTGGGCTTCCTTTAGTCATTTACAGGTGAATCCGGAGGATCAGAAATGGTTGTTCTGGCTCTTTTTTGTGGCATTTGCCATCAAAATGCCCATCTTCCCTTTCCATACCTGGCAGCCGGATACTTACGAGCAATCGCCTACACCTGTTACTATGATCCTTTCCGGTGTAATGGTGAAAATGGGGTTATTTGGTGTGATCCGCTGGTTATTACCGGTAATTCCACAAGGTGCTGCGATGTGGTCTGATGTAGTGATTGTATTATGTATCATTGGTATCATCTATGCTTCCTGCATTGCGATGGTGCAGAATGACCTGAAACGTTTGATTGCCTATTCTTCCATTGCCCACATCGGTTTAATGTGTGCGGCTATTTTTGCTAATACTGAACAAAGTCTGCAAGGTGTAATGGTGCAGATGTTTAACCACGGTATCAATATCATTGGTTTGTGGATCATTGTAGAAGTGATACAGCAGCGTTTGGGGGTTAAGAATATGGACCAGCTGGGCGGAATGGCACAGAAAGCTCCGCGCATGGCTATCTTCTTCGTTATCATCAGTCTGGCTAACATCGGATTACCGCTTACCAATGGTTTCATCGGTGAGTTCCTGATGTTCAGCGGATTGTTCCAATATAATCACTGGTTCATGGCATTTGCCGGATTAGGTATTATCCTCGCTGCTGTTTATACCCTGGGTATGATACAGAAGGTAATATTCGGTCAGAGCAATGACTTAACCGAAACTACTACAGATTTACAGCCTGGTGAAACCCTTGCTTTGAGTCTGGTTGTGATCATGATCATAGTGCTGGGTGTTTATCCCAAACCCATGCTGGATTTGGTGAGCAGCACCACGGAAGTGGTAAATCAATTATTCTGATATTTAGTGGTTACTAAATAACAGGTGGAAAAATTTGTAACGGGGTTTTGTAACGCAAAAATATGAATGCACTAATTTCTACTGCTTTATCGGGCGTTGTACTGATGTTTGTTGGTTTATTTGTACGCAATAAGCAGCATATTAAATTTTTTGCCATCGCGGCCATCATAATAGCATTTATTGCTAACCTGGCACAGTATCCGTCTGTGGAGCTTGGCGGATATGTAATGTATGGCATGATTGAAGTGACCAAATTTGGTGTGATATTCAATGCGGTAGCATTGGGAGCCACTTTGTTATATTTCCTGTTATCAGGTAGTGAGTTTGAAAAAGTAGGAGAACATGTGGGTGATTATTTTGCCCTGATTTTCTTCATCCTGGCGGGTATTACGCTGGCTGCCTCTTTCAGCAACCTGCTCATGTTATTCCTGGCGATTGAAATCATGTCTATCCCACAGTATATACTGGCAGGGGCAGATAAGAAAAGCCTGAAAGGCAATGAAGCATCCCTGAAATATTTCCTGATGGGAGCTTTCTCTACCGGTATCCTGCTCATGGGTATTACCCTGATTTATGGTGCAGCCGGTACGTTTGATGTAGCTGCTTTAGGTTTAGGCGCTGAAAGCGTTCATCCGTTAGCGTTATGCGGTATCATTCTCATTGTGTTTGCTTTGTCCTTTAAAGTATCTGCGGTGCCGTTTCACTTCTGGACACCGGATGTATATGATGGTTCACCTACTGTGTTTACTGCTTTCATGTCTACCGTAGTAAAAGCCGGTGGTTTTGTGGCTTTCCTGCGGATGTTCCATACCAGCTTCGCCGGTGGTGCCATCAGCGAACACTGGACACTGATACTGTCTATTATTACTGCAGCCACCCTGGTACTTGGTAACTTCAGTGCCGTGTTTCAGCAAAGTGTTAAACGTATGCTGGCATATTCCAGTATTGCACAAGCGGGTTTTATGCTCTTTGCAATAGTGGCGATGAACAATATGGGTACACAGGGTATTATCCTTTATTCAGCGGCCTACAGCATTGCCACCATTGGTGTGTTTGCTGTGCTGATGAAACTGAAGGATTATACTTTCGAAGGATTCAACGGACTGGCACGTAAGCAGCCTTTACTGGCGGCAGCAGTAGCCGTGTTCCTGTTTTCACTGGCAGGTATCCCTGTTACAGCTGGTTTCTTTGCGAAATACTTTGTACTGTCTGCTGCTATCCAGCATGGTCACTTACTGTGGCTGGTGATACTGGCGGTACTCTGCGCAGCTATCAGTGTGTACTACTATTTCCGCGTGATCATTGCCATGTATTTTAAAACAGGCGAACCGGAGGTGGAAAATATCTCCGGTGGTTTTAAAGCTGGCCTGATCCTGACTATTGCGCTGGTATTGGTATTAGGACTGTTCCCGAATCTGTTATTATGCTGGTTGTAAACAACTGACAGCTAATCGTATAAAAGAGAAAGACCGAAGTATTACTTCGGTCTTTCTCTTTTATACGATTAGCCGTTCATCCCAAAAGGAATGGATTTAATAGCTATATTACATTAACTTTATAGGTAACCCGTCATTATGCAATCAAGAGATATTTTTTCACTGGCATATCGTTCTGTAACTGGCAATAAATTGCGCACAGGCCTTACTGTGGCTATTATCGCATTAGGTATTACAGTACTGGTAGGTATTCTTACTGCGATAGACAGCATGAAGAGCAGTATCTACAGCAGCTTTGCCAGTATGGGCGCCAACAGTTTTTCTATCCGTAACCGGGGGATGCAGGTGCATATGGGAGATGATGATAATAAAGCATCCAAAGGCAACAAGAATATTAAGAAAGTAAAGAAATCCAATAGTAATAAAATTATCACCTACCAGGAAGCGATTGCTTTCCGTGATCGTTATGATTTTCCGGCCACGGTTAGTGTTTCTTTCCAGGCTAGCGGGATTGCTACAGTATATAAGGATGAGAAGAAAACGAATCCTAATGTACAGGTAATAGGGGGAGATGAACACTACCTGAAGATTTCCAATTATGAGATTTCACAGGGCAGGGACTTTAATACGCTGGATGTGCAGTCCGGCAGAAATGTAGCGATACTGGGCAATGATGTAGCACAGAAAGTGTTTGGAAAGGAGCTGAAAAATGTGGTGAACAGCACTATTCGCGTGGGAGATATCCGTTACCGGGTAATTGGGGTGCTGGCTACCAAAGGGAGCAGTAAAATGATGAGCGCGGATAATGTGGTGATTACAACGGTTAATAACACACGAAGAGTCTTCAACCGCCCCGGTGCCAGTTACCAGATTGGGGTGAACGTCAATGACATCAAGCAGATGGATGCTGCACAGGGAGAGGCTACCGGGCTTTTCCGCGTTATCCGTGGGCTGGCTATAAATGAAGAAGATAATTTTGATATTAGTAAAAGCGATAGTATAGCGGAAATGTTGTTCGCCAGTTTGAGCAAGGTGAATTTGTTTGCTATTGTGATTGCGTTTATTACCCTTTTCGGTTCGGCTATTGGCCTGATGAACATCATGCTGGTATCTGTGGCAGAGCGTACCCGCGAAATAGGTGTAACCAAAGCCCTGGGCGCTACCAGTCACGTTGTGCGTACCCAGTTCCTGTTTGAAGCCATTATTATCAGTGTAATGGGTGGTGTGATAGGTGTAATTATGGGTATGTTATTAGGAAATATAGTGTCTGTTTTACTGAAATCATCTTTTATAATACCCTGGTTATGGATTTTAATAGGCGTAACTATATGCGCCGCAGTGGGATTGGTTTCCGGCCTTTATCCCGCTTATAAAGCCTCTAAATTAGATCCTATCATTGCCTTGAGATACGAATAATATTTTATTATCTTGTTGTTTTCCATGTTCATGTAAAACAGTAAGCCATATGCCCTTATTAATCGTTATTGCTGCTATTATTTTACTGGTCATACTGGTAACCTGGCTGCGCTTAAATACTTTCCTTTCTTTCCTGATAGTGTCTTTGCTGATGGGGCTGGCGTTGCATATGAATGTAACGGACATTACCCAATCTATTCAAACGGGGATAGGTAAAACGCTTGGCTCACTGATTGTGGTCATTGTTTTTGGCAGTATGTTAGGCAAGCTGGTAGCGGAAAGCGGGGCAGGGCAGAAGATTGCAGGTGGCTTAATGAACCTGTTCGGACCAAAATATGTGCAATGGTCACTGATGCTCACCGGCTTTATTGTGGGTATTCCCTTGTTTTATAATATTGGATTTGTGTTGATGGTGCCGCTAATTTTTACAGTGGCAGCACGTACCAAATTGCCGGTGGTATACCTGGGTATTCCTATGCTGGCCTCTTTATCTGTTACCCATGGTTATTTACCACCGCATCCTTCACCGACTGCGCTGGTACAGCAGTTTCACGCTAATATGGGGATGACGCTGGTATTTGGTATTATGGTGGCGATACCTGCTATTATATTGGCAGGGCCGGTATTTTCCCGCTTTCTTAAGCATTACACGAATCCTCCGGGAAAAATGTTTGTGGGTGCTCCCATTCCGGAAGAGCAGTTACCTGGTATGTTTACCAGTCTCTTTGCCGCATTGTTACCTGTATTTTTACTGGCAGTAACAGCGCTGGTGAAAGTATTTGCCAGGGAAGATGATATCATTTATCACATAGCCAGTTGGCTGGGAGAGCCATTGATTGTGATGTTACTGGCGGTATTAAACGGCATGTATTTATTAGGATTGGGGAGAGGAATGCCGGCAAAAAAAGTAATGAGTATTATGGATGAAGCGGTAAGAGATGTAGCCGTTATTATTCTTGTAATAGGTGGTTCCGGTGCGCTTACACAATTATTGCATGATAGCAAGGTAAGCAGTTATATTGCGGATACCTTACAGAACATGCACCTGCATCCGCTGTTACTGGCCTGGGGTATTGCAGCTATTATACGGGTATGTATTGGATCTGCGACGGTAGCAGGATTAACTACTGCTGGTATTGTAGCGCCTATGGTAGCGGCTTCTGGTGTAAATCCTAGTCTCATGGTGCTGGCTACCGGAGCAGGCAGCCTGATGTTTTCACATGTAAATGATGCAGGTTTCTGGATGTTCAAGGAATACTTTAACTTGTCAGTGAAGGATACCATCAAAACATGGTCAGTGATGGAAACGATTGTTTCTGTAACAGGGTTAATCGGTTGTTTGCTGTTAAGTTTGGTGGTATAACGAAGATGTATATACGTAATTATATTCCTTTAGTCTGCGTACAGGGAAACGATAAAAATAAATTGGAATAAATTTTTTTTCATGGAATGGTATCAGCTTACAAATGCCGCGCAAGTTGACTCTCCGGCTGTTGTTGTTTATAAAGATAGGGTAGCAGAGAATATTGCGTTGCTAAAAACGATGATCGATGATGTACAACGGTTACGCCCACACGTAAAAACAAGTAAAATTGCGGAAGTGGCGCAACTGATGCAGGAAGCGGGCATACAGCGTTTTAAATGTGCCACTATAGCAGAAGCAGAAATGCTGGGAATGGTAAATGCAGCGGATGTATTACTGGCTTATCAGCCGGTAGGGCCAAAGATTGTACGTTTGCTGGAACTGGTACAGAAATATCCTCAAACATCTTTTTCGTGTATTACGGATAATCCGGATGCAGCACTGGCGATCAGCGGGATATTTGCTGCACAGGGACGCCGTTTGCCGGTATACATGGATTTGAATATAGGAATGAACCGCACTGGTATCAAACCTGCAGCAGCAGCACTGGAACTATATAAATACCTGCATACTTTACCGGGAATAACGCCGGTAGGACTACACGCTTATGATGGCCATATTCATGATACGGATATGGATGTACGAAAAGAGAAATGCGATGCTTCCTATGCACCTGTAGCTGTGCTGGCAGAGCAAATCGTTGCCGGTGGCTTTCCGCAGCCGGTTATTATTGCCGGAGGCAGTCCTACTTTTCCGGTGTATGCAAAAAGAAAAGATATTCAATGCAGCCCTGGTACTTTTATTTTCTGGGATTGGGGATATGGCAGAAACTTGCCGGAGCAGGCATTTAAATGGGCGGCGCTGGTGATCAGCCGGGTAATTTCTGTCATCGATGAAACGCATATTTGCCTGGACCTGGGGCATAAATCCGTGGCGGCTGAAAGCCCGCAGCCAAGGGTATATTTCCTCAATGCACCGGCAGCAGAACCAGTATCACAAAGTGAGGAACACTTGATACTCAAAGTCACAGATACTGCATTATATCCGGTAGGCACTGTGTTTTATGGTGTACCACTGCATATTTGTCCTACGGTAGCTTTATACGAAAAGGCCTATGTGGCGGAAGGAAATACGGTTACAGCCAACTGGAGGATTGTAGCCCGCGACAGACAGATTATTGTTTAAGAAGCGAAAAGCAAAAAGCAAAAAGTTATTGAAGCGAATGATTAGAGCGGAACAATATCCACTTTATTCATTCGCTTCAATAACTTTTTTTTGCTTTATGCCTTTTGCTTTTCGCTTTTCGCTCAGTAGTACAAGTTTGACAAAACATTTGTTTCATCATATGACTTTGGTTTCAAACCAAGGTACTCTGTGTACTGGGTGAGCGTAAGCAATGGTTTTAATTTTGATTGCAGGCCATTTTGCATACTGTTCATCTTGGTAGTATATGCTTTCAGATTACTTTGTTGCAACGGTTGAATAGCTATTTTTTGTTTTAAATAGCCTGTTACAATATTGAGTAATTTCGGCTTTTGTACGGCCGTTAGCTGCAGCGATTTATCCAGCTTACTTACAATGGAACTGGCCGTGCCATCTACATTCATCGTAGGTACCTGAAGCAGCGTATTGACGGGTATATTCGTAGCAAATGCTGTATAGGAAAAGGTGAATGCAAACAATAATCCAGAGGTGATCAGTTTTTTCATGTATGGCGTGGATTTGATTTTGGTGATTGCTATTTAAATATACTAAATAGTCTTTATTGCATCACCATTTTTACGTATTGTATTTGCGTGTTTCCTTCTTCATCGATGGTAATATATTCGGACAGTATTGTTTTGTTATTAATCCATTGGACCATACCCGGACCCCAGTCAGTCAGGCTCACTTCTCCCACAGGTTTGATATCATTATTATTCACGGAAAACAATTGAAATCCATTTGGATCAAAGGCAGCCACGAGGTCCATAGAGGAGGTGATGAGATATTTTTTGTCGGGCGAAATTGCAGGAGCAGACCAGGTCATCATGGAGTCTCCGTTTAAGGCATTCACCAGTTCAAAAGCACTGCCTTCATAATAAGTAACAAAAAATCCTTTTCTTTTAATAACGGGATAATTGGCGGCATAGGTGTATCCGATATAGTCTTCTCCCTCGCTGCTATTGTTGGCCATCACTCTTTGCTTGCCATTTTGCAGTTGAATGGTGAGCCGGGTACCTTCCCGTTTTACGAGGGTATCTTTTGCCAGCACATCTGTTTCGTTGGAATCTACAGGAGGGAGGGGATATTTGTCAAAATCTTTTTTCTCAATAAAGTAGACAAAAAATGTTTTACTCCCCATCTGAAGGGTATCATCAGGGATATTATGAATGGCTGGCGGTGTAGAGTCGTTGGCTGCGGTAGTAGTGTTGCCTGCCTGTTTATTTTTGCAGCCAACTACCAGTATAGTGGCAGCACATAGCAGGAACCATAACTTATTCATCATCTTTTGTCGCATTTAAGTGTACAAATGTAAGTATTTAGACCTTTGTGAGGATGCTTAGACGGATAGTCTTTCTCCATCTGTTTTTGTTAAAGTGAAGAAGAAAAGATACCCGATAAGGGTGCCACTCAGAAAGCCAGCCAGGTGCGCCGCGTTATCCACTCCTTGCGAGATAACCGCAGCTATTACGTTTAATACTATAAATAAGCCTATATAAGCCAGGAACACCTTACGTGTTTCCCGGTGGAAGAGAGGCGTTGTCAGCAGCGCCAGAAACACCCCGTAAATGCCAAAAATAGCTCCGGATGCACCTACTCCTACTGCACTTTTATGAAACCAGATACTGACATAGTCGGATAAAAGACCGGTAATGATATAAGCTCCACTATACCGGAGACTACGTAATACGGGCTCCAGGAAAAAACCACCAATGAACAATCCCAGCATATTGGTAAAAAGGTGCCACAATCCGGCATGCAAAAACATACTACTTAATAATCGCCAATACTCCTGATGATGGATGGTCAAAGGCCAGTAGTTGGCACCGCAGTGCAACAGCTGTGTACCATTTCCCCACCATATATCCATTCCTGTTAGGATGGTAAACAGGAACATTCCCACATTTATACTAATCAGCACCAGTGTAACCGGCATTATTTTAAGTCGGTCTGTGATTTTCATCTCCTAAAAGTTAATGAAAAAACACCAATAACGCTTTACTCGTAGCGATATTCCATTATGAACTCGGTATCAGTGCCCAGTTTAGTGAACCCTTCACTGTGCAGGTGTACCCATGCTCCTGTTGGATATCCGTTACCATTGTAGTTATAGGTGTATTGCACAACAGTGGAACGTTCATACTCCTGGAAATGTTGCTGATAGATTGATTTTTCCTTTTCTGTAATCTTCACCAGGGAAGGATTATTGGTACTCAGGTGCAGAAATGCATTGGAGAGGTCGCCCAGCGGAGTCAGATAAATAACCGGTGCCACCGCATGGCTGATAAGCAACTGGTTTAGAATCGGATGCATTGGATTAATGGAATCATCCCACTCATAGTGGGCGGTTCGCAAAGTAATCAGGGTATCTTTTTGCTTACCTGCAAAGGTATCTATGCAGATATCCTTACGTTCAGGGTTGCCTTGTTTGTAGTTCCAGCTGATCGCCTGCGTGGAATCAGAATATTTCATTACTTCGGGGAGGCCTTTTTTCCAGCGGATGCTGGCAGAACGTAATGGACGCTCCTGGGCATCGAAATATTGTATGGCCGTTACATTACCCTCTTCATCCCAGGCAGTTACCTTAGCACGTTCCTGTACTTTGTTGGTGTTGGTATCCCGGCTGGATAATGTCATGCCGGTAATGCGATGGGAGCTATCGTAAAAAAAGGTGCTGATGTTGGTATCATTCAACTGTTCATGATGCACCAGTTCCTGCAGATTGCCAGCAGCATCATAGTGAAAGGTATATTGGGGAATACTGTCGCCACGGATACCAATAGTTGTCAGCCGGGGAACGGCTGCCTTGTATTTATTGGTACTACAGGCTGAAACAGTGATAACGATAAATAAACAGTAGATAACATTTTTCATACTCATGGCGGAATAAGGGTATGAAAATACTAATAAGATTTGAGTTTTCCGGCGGTTGATTGGCTAACGGAACAGATATGCGATCATGCGGACACAAAAAAAATCCCGGACTGATTCAGTCCGGGAAGTTTCTTTTTCCAACAAGTTGGAATATTACTCAGCTACTACTTCAAATTCCAGTTCGGTTTCGTTGCCTTTACCGAAATCGAGGCGAGCTTTGTATGTACCCAGTTCTTTAACGTCATCCAGGATGTGGATGCGGCGACGGTCGATTTCATAACCTTTCTGTTCTTTAATTGCACGTGCAATCTGAACACCAGTTACGCTACCGAATATTTTACCGGAAGTACCGGTTTTAGCGCCAATTTTAACAGGAGAAGCTTTCAGAACTTCCACTACTTTCGCAATTTCAGCCAGCAGTTTCTCTTCTTTTACTTTCTGCACCTTCAGGCGTTCCTGCAGTTGCTTCATGTTAGAAGGGCTTGCTTCCACTGCAAATTTCTGAGGAATCAGAAAATTCCTGGCGTAACCATTTTTTACGCTAACCAGTTCATTCTTCTGACCCAGGTTATCTACGTCTTGTATTAAGATAATTTGCATAACTTCTTACTTTAAAAGGTCAGTAACATAAGGCAATAAAGCCATTTGACGAGCTTTCTTAATAGCCTGGGCTACTTTACGCTGAAATTTCAGGGAGTTACCCGTAATACGACGTGGCAACATTTTGCCTTGATCGTTCAAAAATTTCTTCAAAAACTCCGCGTCTTTGTAATCTACGTACCTGATGCCCAACTTCTTGAAACGGCAGTATTTCTTCTGACGTTTCTCGGTTTTTACGGCCGTTAAGTACTTGATTTCTTGTTTCGGTTTAACTGCCATAGTTTTAAGCTTCAGTGGTTTTAGATTCAGCATTTACGCCATGTCTTTTGCGGCCGTTGTAAGTAACAGCGTGCTTATCCAGCGCAGTAACCATGTGACGTAATACATTTTCATCGCGATTCAGCTGGATTTTCAGCTTCTCATTGAGGTCGGATGGCGCATTGTATTCCAGAACAACATACATTCCTGTAGTTTTCTTCCGGATAGGATACGCCAGTGATCTTAATCCCCAGGGATTTTCGTGCGTGATTTCTCCGCCGTTATCTTTAATGATATCAGCGAATTTCTTCTGGGCGGCTTTGTAGTCGTCCTCGGAAAGCACAGGGGTAAAGATCACCATCAATTCGTAGTTCATAATTCCCTGTTTTAAATGGTTTAATTAAAAAATTAGGACCGCAAAGATACTGAACTATTCCTTATTTCCACGCGATTGGCCCGTTATTCCCTAAATATCTTGCGATGTATGTGTATTATATTGATAGTCAAATGAATAGGATATAAAAAGCCGCCCCGGTGGCCCAGGGCGGCGTCTCGTTGCATGGTTTTTTCAAAAAGATCAGTGGTTAACGAGAATCTTGCTAACCTGCACCTGTTCACCCGACTGTACCCGCAGGAAATAAATACCCGTTGGCAACTGTCCTATATCAATGGTTTTATAATTTTTGCCCTTCATCAACTCCGTATGGCCCTGGTAACGGACAYGACCCTGCACATCTATCAACTCCACATTTGCTGGTCCACCACGCGGCCAATCAATCCAATACTGCAATTGGCGGCCAAATATACACCACAATAATTTCCATAAAAAATCCTTATCAGCCATGAAAATCAATTTTACCGGGCTGTACCGGATACTGCTATCCAGGCCCACTATTTTTAACCGGTACTGAGAAAACCCGAACCAGGGCTTCTCATCATAGGTAATATAGGCCGATGCTTCCCGGGTAGTGCCATGAGCCGCAATGGTATCTACCGACTCATATGTCTGATAATTCCTGGAACGCTCTACCACAAAGTATTTACTGTTGATTTCATACGGCGTATGCCAGCTCACCAATACCTTGCTGCCATCGCCTTTGGCATCAAAACCAGTGACAGGCAAAGGATTCGCCAATACCGGCAGGCTATAACGACTCATTACCGGGTAATGATCCGTAGTAGTGCTGCCATAACTGTTCACCAGTTTCTCTACCTGCTTTTGAATACTTGCAGAGCCTGCCAGGTAGGCCACACCTACCTCATTGGAAGCAATGACATTATCAATAACTGAAGGGAAGCTGATGGTAGATCGCTGCCCGGACAAACTTAACGGCAACGTCAGCGGCCGGTAGTCACTGCTGTCATTCATGAAGTCGATGTAAGATGTGGTGCTATCCGGTAATAACTCTGTAGTGATGGTTTTAGACAAGTCATCATTAAAATCTCCCAACATAATAATATTACTATAAGGGTATTGCAGATCCAGGGTATCTTTTAATTCCTTCAAGCCATCCTTACGCCGGTGCCAGGAAGTAATTTTTTCCGGCTTGGTACCAGTATTGGCCTTGGCATGTAATAATACAAACTGTATCCGCGCCGAATCATTGTCCAGTTTGGCGGTGGCTTCCATCAGATAAGGGAAACGTCCTGAGGACCAGTTATAATAGGCATTGCTGCTGCCGCCTTTTCTCAGTATACCGTAGCTCCGGATCTTCCTGATTACAGCCGTTTTATATACAAAAGCCAGCTTCTGTGCACTCACATAATCCACATCTGTTAAACTGTCGGCGTAAGATCCGAAATCTGATAGTACATAACTATAACCCGGCAGCTGGGCTACCACTGCCCGGAAGCGCGCGGTGTCCACTACTTCTGCCAATGCAAATATGTCTGCATCCAGCTTTTTAAGTACGGTGGTTACATTCACCTGCTGCAGACTATCATTAGCGGGGTCCTGCGCCGGACTACCAAACCATTCAATATTCCAGTTAACTACTTTTAAAGAGCGCAGCGAAGTACCGGATAACGTAATGTGATGGTCGGAGAAGGCCGTGCTGCTAAAGCTAAGCGTACCGCTGTAAGGCTGTCCGGTGGCTGCAGGAGCAAACTGTACATATACATCCTGCGGACCAGCATTAATGTCTGCCAGTGTAAAGGTTACCTGGTTACTGAAGGTGCTGTTGTCGCGTGATACCTTGAAACCCGCAGGAGCACTGATATTCAGATCACTGGTAAAATCATTTGCCCAGAAATGAATGCTTTGTGCCTCCGATGTTTGTCCGGATTTCACATAATCGAAATCAAGCATAGCAGGACTACTGTTCAGGGTAGGCGCAGGTGCGGCAGTAGTATCTGTAAGCACAAAATCGTCTATTGTCCAGCGTGCTGCCTGTACCGATGGACCTGAAGTATACACAAAAGCAATGTAAACACTGCCTTGTTTGAATGGCGTAAGATTTATACCGGAAGATAATTTCCAGGCATCACTACCGGCATCAGGAAAGCGACCATTGATGGTCGTCCAGGTGGCCAGCCGTGGATCGCCATTACCAGTATAGTTGGTAGATACACGGAGGCTGAGGGATGGACCAGCAAAGGCAGTACGACTGCTGAATTGTAACAGTGGGAAATGTAAACTTGTCAGATCAAAGGCAGGAGAAATTAACCAGTCTTCATTCTCAACCGGACCTCCGCTATAACCATTGATCTGTATGCCATTGCTGTTATTTTGACCAAAAGTGGTGCAGCCCCATAGTTGTGCTCCGCTTACACTGTACTGGGTAAAACCTCCGCTGAGGACACTGCTGCCACTGGGCGTACAGTCGTTAAAGGAATAACTGAGTTCCTGACTGCCGGTAGCAAAGCCCCATTGCGTGCTGTCGCTGATGCCTGCAAACGCATTTCCTGACAGGTCTTTTATTACACCGCTATCTGCTGTAATATAATAGTGCCGGTTAGGCTGCAGTATTTTTTTAATAGTGAGTACATTATTGCTAATGATTACCGCAGCATTATTTATAGCCAAACTGTCTGTCGTACCCGTGTTGCTGTTGTGCAGGAAAATGAATCCATTACCTGCCTGTATATTTTCACTGAAGGTAATCTGGGGAGATGTTACGGGAGATACCCCCACTGCAGCATTGGCCGGAACCAGGTTGCTGATAACAGGTGAAGTAGTATCACTGCCAGATCCGTTTGCCAGTATATTATCAATGGCAAATCCAGGTCTGGAGCCAGCTCCGCTGATTTGTCGGTTTACCCAGCGCAACTGCACCAGCGCCTGGTTGTTACAGGCGGGAGGTAACAGCACTGATTTATTGACAGCATGCTGTGGCAAGGTAACACCCGATCCGGTTTGTGTAATAGTGTCGTTCTGATAGGCAGTCTCACCGATATTAATAAAACTACCGGTATCGCCTATACGATATTGTACAACCACTTCATTTATACGTGTGTTTGAATTGCCATCGTAAGGATTCCTGATAGTCATTACATCGTAACTCAGCTGTACATTTTGTTGCCCGCCGGTGTTGACAGAAAGTACCAGTGCATTATCCACACTACCACTGTTTAAGAATCCAAGTTTACCGGTGTAGTTGTATACACCATTAGCAGTGGATGATGCGCTGCCATTGGCTATCAGTGGTTTGTCGCCGGAAGGTGCTGCGGTATTAAAATTGCCGGAAGGCGAGCCTGCTAACAACCATCCCTGCCATCCATCCGGGTAAGTAGTGGCAGAAGAGGGAAGGGCATCAAAATCCTGTTGATATGGCAATGGCCTTGCCCCTGGATTAGTTTGCCCAACCACGTTGTTACAAATAAGAATACCAATAAATAATAAAGAGAATAGAGGTTTTTCCATAGTATGTTTTTAGAAAGGGGGGTAATCAGATTTCGGTATCTTAAATCTACGGAATTCATACCATCCTTCATATGATTTTTTTGTTAATAGTTAAGATCCTTAACCATATCATATTCTTATATGAATGCTACGCTTGCTTAGGTTTTGTAACAAAAGAGGCAAATGGAAAATAGCAGTCCTTTTTCCGATAAAATTTTGTGCGGGCAAGTATAGGTTCTGTATATTCACAGCCTGCTGTATTTATATTTTATATTTTTTTAATTTGTGTCTTGTCATCTTGTCAGTATAACCCTGCTGGCACACACTTTGAAAAATGTTCACGAAAAAAATCAGATAACCAATGCAAAAAGGTGCAATACGTGTTCAAACAGAGAACATATTCCCAATTATTAAGAAGTTCCTGTACTCCGATCATGAAATTTTTATCCGCGAGCTGGTAAGTAATGCCGTGGATGCTACCCAGAAATTAAAGACCTTAGCCAGTGTAGGGGAGTTTAAAGGAGATCTGGGCGACATTGCGATCGATATAAGAGTAGACAAGGAGAAAAAGACGATTACCATTGCAGATCATGGTATAGGTATGACTGCAGAAGAAGTGGATAAATATATTAACCAGGTGGCATTTTCAGGAGCGGAAGAGTTCCTGAAGAAGTACAAAGGGCAAGAGAATGGTACCAATATCATCGGACATTTTGGTCTTGGTTTTTATTCTTCTTTCATGGTGAGCAGCAAAGTGGAAATCTTCTCCAAATCCTGGAGAGAAGATGTCGCAGCGGTTCGCTGGGAATGCGATGGCAGCCCGGAATATGAACTGGAAGAAACCAGCAAAGCTGACAGGGGTACTGAAATCGTGATGTATATCAACGAAGAAAGTGAAGAATTCCTGGAAGATGGCCGCATCCGTTCTATCCTGGAGAAGTTCTGTAAGTTCCTGCCCGTTCCGGTTACTTTTGAAGGTACACAGATCAACAATACCAGCCCTGCATGGACTAAGAAACCAAGTGAACTGACCACAGAAGATTACCAGAATTTTTATAAAGAATTATATCCATACGCGGAAGCACCGTTATTCTGGATTCATCTGAATGTGGATTATCCTTTTAATCTTACTGGTATCCTGTACTTCCCAAAAATTAACAAGAGCTACGAGATGCAGAAAGATAAGATCAATCTGTACTCCAACCAGGTATATGTAACAGATGAAGTAAAGGACATTGTTCCTGAATTCCTGATGTTGCTGCATGGTGTGATCGATAGCCCGGATATTCCGCTGAACGTGAGTCGTAGTTACCTGCAGGGAGATCCGAATGTAAAGAAAATCAACGCACATATCACTAAGAAGGTAGCGGATAAACTGGATGAAATTTTCCGTAATGACCGTACTTCTTTTGAGGATAAATGGGATTCCATTGGTCTTTTTGTGAAATACGGTATGATGACCGATGACAAGTTCATGGACAAAGCCAACAAATTCCTGATAATGGAAGATGTGGCCGGCGGTAAATTTTATACCCAGGAAGAATACCGTACTGCAGCAGCAGCACTGCAAACCAATAAGGAGCAGAAGCTGGTGGTACTCTATGCTACCAACCCGGTACAGCAGGACAGCTATGTACAGGCTGCAAAAAATAAGGGCTTCCTCGTAGTGAAGATGGAAACCATGGTAGATGCCGCTTTCATCAACAATATGGAAATGAAGTGGGATAATGTTTCTTTCACCCGCGTGGATGCAGACATTGCAGATAACCTGATAGATAAGGACGAGAACACCACCACTGTATTATCGCAGGAGCAGGAAGGTACACTGAAAGAATTGTTTGGTGCGCAGGTTACCCAGCCCAACATCAAAGTGGAAATGAAAGGTTTGAGTACTGATGCACAACCAGTTATTGTTACCCGTCCGGAATTGATGCGCCGTATGAAAGACATGGCGGCTATGGGCGGTGGCGGAATGAGCTGGTATGCCAATATGCCTGACGAAATAAGTATGACGGTGAATGCGAATCACCCGGTATATACACAGATACTGAAAGAAAGTGATAATACATTGCAACAGAAGCAGATAAAGAATCTGGCGGATTTGGCACTATTATCGCAGAATTTATTAACAGGAGCGGATCTTACCGCATTTGTCAATAGAAGCGTAGAACTGATGGGAGAAAGAAAGTAAGATAACTGCACAATAAAAAAAGTATTTCATTTCCTGGTTTTTAGTTTTTATTTGCAGCAACCCCCGAAACTGCATATAATATTAAATAAGGCAGGAGAAAAATATTGTAAAACCTATCCCCTGGCATATTGCCGGGGGATTTTTAGTTTATAGTAGTTATATGAAAAAAAGAGCAATTAAGATTTTAAGCCATGTCATTGTGTTGAGTACGCTCGCACTTTTTTCCTGTTCGAAAACAGAAACCACACAACCAGTTGCAACAAATCCACCGGTAACAACCACACCTGGAACGCCACCACCGGCAGGGGATACTTTTCCCCAGCAAACGGCCGGTATCACCGTACAAAAAATCGACACAAAGGGTGGGAATATCAGTAGCTATCTGCTATATATTCCAAGTACTTATAACAGCGAGAAAAGCCACAAGTGGCCAGTTGTCATTTTCCTGCACGGAGTTGGAGAAATGGGGAATGATATTAATGTACTGAGAAATGTAGGCCTGGTAAAGGTAGTGAGTGGAAAGCCTTTTGTGATGATTGCTCCACAATGTTTAAGCGGCTGGTGGAATCCACAATATCTTGATGTGCTCTATAAAGAAGTGTTGGCTAAGTATCACGTGGATCCCAGCCGGATTTATCTGACAGGTTTAAGTATGGGCGGATATGGAACATGGGATTGGAGTTCTGCTCATCCTGAAAAATTTGCCGCTATTATTCCAATTTCCGGAGGAGGGGATGTAAATCGTATGCCGGCGTTGAAAACAATGCCTACATGGGTTTTCCATTCAGCAGATGATCCAACTGTAAATGTGGAGAATTCGCGGACGCTGGTGAAAGCCTTGAAAGCAATTGGAGGAAATGTGCAGTATACAGAGTATCCTAACGGCGGCCATGATGCCTGGACACGCACTTATGCCAATGCCGATGTATATACCTGGTTGTTAAAGCAGCATAAATAATAATTGGTTGTTTTTTATTCAGATATTTTGCCTCAGGAGGGGTACTCACCGGAACAAAATATCTGAATAAAGATCAATTATTTCCGATTCTGATATCAATTACTTTTAGTTGGAGAGAGGTTTGACCGTTCCATTCATTTTCATCCAGCGAAAATACCATGTCAAAAGGTTTTTTGCCAGCCATTACCGGGAATTTTTCCGCCATATAAAAGCCAATCCCGGACATGGTGGGGCCATATCTCCCCTGTTTTACAGAAAATTTAATGTGCTCATCTTTTACAATCTTTGAATAACCGTTGTCTACAAGATTTCTGGCCAGGAAAACAGGGCGCAGATTTTCTGGTCCCAGGGGTTCAAATTGTTTAAGAATATTAAAAAATGCCGGCGTGATGTCGGAGAAATGAATTTCTGAATCAATCACTATTTCGGGCACCAGTTGATCCGGGTGTATCGTCCTGGCCACTACTTCTTCAAAACGTTCCTGGAAGGCTTTTACATTTTCTGTTTTGAGGGTCATCCCTGCTGCATAAAAATGTCCGCCATAGTTTTCCAGCAAATCTTTACACTGGTGAATGGCTTCATATACGTTAAAGCCCATAACAGAGCGTGCGGACCCTGCTACCTTATCGTTTGATTGTGTGAGAATAATTGTGGGGCGATAGTAATATTTATCAATCAACCTGGACGCAACAATTCCTACTACTCCCTTATGCCAGTGGGCCTGGTACAGGACAGTTGATTTTCTGTTGGCAATGTCCACATCATTTTGCAGGAGCAAAATTGCTTCCTGGGTAATGGTGCTGTCAATTTCTTTTCTGTCGAAATTATCTGCGTGTAATACGGCAGCAATAGCGGCTGCTTTTTCCACATCATTTTCTATAAAAAGGTTGACCGCCTTCCGGGCATCATCCATTCTGCCGGCTGCATTCACACGCGGGGCAATTACGAATACCAGGTTGGCAATGGTTAACTTTTCTTTTAGTGCACTGAGGGTAATCAGCGCTTTGATACCTGGCAGTGGATCTTCATTTACTTTTATGAGACCATGAAAAGCCAGTATCCTGTTCTCTCCGGTCATGGGAACAATATCTGCGGCAATGCTGGTGGCTACCAGATCGAGGAATTTATTGGCCTCGGCAGATGGTAATCCTCTTTTTTGAGCAAAAGCACAGATCAGCTTATAACCGATACCACACCCGCTTAACTCTTTATAAGGATAGGGACAGTCTGCCTGTTTCGGATTCAGAATGGCTACTGCCGGAGGTAATATGGCATCGGGAAGGTGATGGTCACAGATAATGAAGTCAATTCCCCATTCTTTGGCCACTGTAATATGTTCTATAGATTTAATACCACAGTCCAGGGCTATAATCAGGCTGAAATCATTATCCCGGGCATATTCAATGCCCTGCATGGAAATACCGTAGCCCTCACGGTAGCGGTGCGGGATATAAAATTCAATATTGCTGTAGAGTTTCTGTAGAAAAGCGTACACAGTAGCTACTGCGGTAGTGCCATCTACGTCATAATCTCCGTAAATCAGTATTTTTTCATGTTGGAAGAAAGCCAGTTCTATACGTGAAATGGCTTTATCCATATCTTTCATCTTCCATGGATCATGGAGATCTTCAAGCGTAGGGCGAAAAAATTGCCGGGCAGCCTCAAAGTTGGTTACACTGCGTTGTACTAATAACCGGCATAGCAACGGGTGTATACGCAATGATGACTGTAGTAACTGTTCCTGATTTGGTTGATATGCCTTTACTGTCCAGCGTTTTTGCATTATTTTATTTTAAAGGCTTAAGCTATCCGCTTCTTCCGCATATTACATTATTTTTTATTCTTTCTAAAATGTTCTGTCAGTTGTAAATCTAACAAGAGATTCCAGTCCGTTTCTGACAGCATTTTCTGGGAACTTATTTAAAATGGTAAGGGCTTCATCGCGGTATTCAAACATTTTTTGCCTGGTGTAATCAATCCCTCCGGATGCTTTTACCAGACGGATGACTTCTTCTACGCGGTCTTTATCGGTATTATGATTTTTTACTATGTTGATAATTTTTCTCCTGGTTTCTGTGGAGGCATGTTCCAGCGTATAGATGAGTGGAAGGGTCATTTTTTTCTCGCGGATATCAATACCGGTAGGCTTACCGATTTTGGCGGAACCATAATCGAACAGGTCATCCTTTATTTGAAAGGCGACACCTACTTTCTCTCCGAAAAGGCGCATTTGTTCCGTGGTGTGTTCGTCATTGCTACTGCTCCATGCGCCTGCAGCGCAGGCAGAGGCCAGTAATGAGGCCGTTTTGCGACGGATGATCTCGAAATAAATATCTTCCTTGATATTCAGTTTACGGGTTTTTTCAATTTGCAGCAATTCCCCTTCACTCATTTCTTTCACCGCTTCAGATAATATCTGTAAAGTTCGGAAGTCATTGTTATTAAGAGATAGCAGCAGGCCTTTAGACAGCAGATAGTCGCCAACCAGCACTGCTATTTTATTTTTCCATAAAGCATTGATAGAAAAGAGTCCCCGGCGTTCGTTGGCGTCATCCACCACATCATCATGCACCAGTGTAGCAGTATGTAGCAATTCTACCAGTGCTGCTGCACGGTAGGTACTCTCCTGGATATTGTCGCTGAAAAGTTTTGCTGATAATAAAACAAACATGGGCCTGATCTGCTTTCCCTTGCGCTTCACAATGTAATGCATAATCCTGTCCAGCAATGGCACATGACTTTTTACTGAATCTGCGAACTTACTTTCAAAATCCTGTAATTCTTTACCTATCAGGTGTTTAATGTCATCCATGTATTAAATAAAAAAGGATTGCTAAGCTAGGTTTTATAAATCACATTTTAACATTTTGGCCTTTAATTTGTATATGGAGTATAACATTCCTTTAACATGAGGTAAAGATTCCTTTAACACGAGGTATGCATAAGTTTAACTTAACTGGATTTAAGGTATATAAATACTTTCATTTAAGCTCTAATATTGAAGGACTTATCAATGAAAATAATATTGCAAGAAAAATTTGTATATTCATTTATGATATTTACCTTTGCTAGGTAAAAAACGGGTTATTAGTAAATTTTTAACAGTTTTTAATAAAAAAAACAATTATGGCAAGCAAAAAGTACTTATTACTGGCAGGCGCTGTGGGTTTACTATCAGCATCTTCTAGTTTTGCACAGGTTCAACCAACCGGCTATGATGCTCTGGATAGCACCAAAGTGTCTAGCAAGCGTATGGTACAACAAAATAACTTCACGAACCACCAATCGAATTTCCCGGCGAAACCGAGAGATATGTGGGAACTGGGTTTTAGTGGTGGTTTACACCTGATTAGCGGAACTGTTCCTCCTCAAGCAGGTTTCGGTGGCGGTATCTCCCTGAGAAAAGCGCTGGGTCACACTTTCTCCCTGAGAGCTGAGTACATCGGTTCCATTGATAAAGGTCAGGATTACAGACTGCGTCCTACTATCATAGCTAATGGTAACCCATGGGCTAAGACTGCGGCGTTGAACGGTGGTCAGATCATCCCGAACTACAAATCTCAGAATCATCAGCTGTCTTTGGACGTGATTGCTTCTTTGAGCAACATCCTGTTCTACAGAGCTGAACCTAAAGTTAACTGGTATTTACTGGCTGGTTACTCTATCGTAATGGCTGACGTTGACGTAGATGCATTGGATGCAAGCGGCAATGGTTACAAATACGATCCAGCTAAACTGACTGGCAAACGTTCTGATATTAAAAGTTATATCAAGAGTGTTCAGGACAAGAAGTACGAACAGAATGCTCCTTCACAGGGTAACAGAACTTCCATTGGTCGTAAGGATGACAACCAGTTGCTCCGTCACGCCCTGGATCTCGGTACTGGTGTAGCGTTTAAAGTTTCTAAACGTTTCAACATCGGTATTGAAGAAAAAATCACCATGCCATTTGACGCATACCTGGATGGATATGCTAATCCTTATGGTTCTTCTAAAGATTTCTACTCTTACACCAGCTTACGTCTGAACTTCAACCTGGGTAACCCAGCTAAACGTGTACAGCCATTATGGTGGATCAACCCACTGGAATACGCTTACAGCGAGCTGAGCAACCCACGTCACATGAAGATCCCAGCTCCGGTTCTGCCTGATGCTGATGGTGATGGTGTAACTGACCAATTCGATCGCGAACCTAACACTCCAGCAGGTGCACCAGTTGATTCTCATGGTGTTGCTAAAGATACTGATGGTGATGGCGTTCCTGATTACAAAGACAAACAACTGATCACGCCTACTTATTGCCAGCCAGTTGATGCTGATGGTGTTGGTAAATGCCCAGATCCAGAATGCTGCAAAAACATTGCTCCTGCAGTGACTTGCGCTAACCTGGTTCTGCCTAGCGTTTCTTTCAAAGGAAGCACTACCAAAGTTGGTAAAGATCAGGAAGCTATCCTGGCTTCTGTTGCAGCTACCCTGAAATCTAACCCATCTTGCAACGTCCTGGTAACAGGTCACGCAGGTGCGAAAGGTAAGAAAGGTGGTGTTGACCTGAGCAGCCGTCGTGTTGATTCAGTTATCGACTACCTGGCTGACAAACAAGGAATCGACCGCGGTCGTTTCATCAAACAAAACACTCCTGGTGAGTCTGGCACTGTTGATTTAGCTCCTGCTAACTAATCAGTATCACTCATTAAGATGATAACTAAAAAAATCCCCGCCCGTTCATTCGGGTGGGGATTTTTTTATTCACTAAACACTCCGCTACGATTTATTGTTGGAGTGTCAATATTTACCCCTAATTTTGAAGGCTTTTTAACCAACTTATTATTACGTGGGAATAAACATTAACAGGGTCTCCCTGGCAGGTCTCGTAGTAGCGCTCGGTATTATCTACGGCGACATCGGAACATCTCCACTTTATGTTTTCAAGGCCATCGTAGGGGGCAACCCCATCAGCGATCTGCTGGTGATAGGTGGTATCTCCTGTATCATATGGACACTAACCCTGCAAACCACCGTTAAATACGTTATCCTGACCCTCCGGGCAGATAATAAAGGGGAAGGTGGTATCTTTTCACTGTACGCGCTCGTAAGACGCCATGCCAGATGGACCGTTATATTCGGTATGATCGGGGGCGCGGCCTTACTCGCTGATGGTATTATTACACCTCCCATTACCGTCACCTCTGCTATTGAAGGGTTACGAACACTGGAAGTTTTCAAAGACCTGGGACAGCTTACTATCGTAAAAATAGTACTGACCATTATTACAGGCCTCTTTGTGATGCAACAGTTCGGTACCGTTTCTATCGGTCGTATGTTTGGCCCCATCATGGTACTGTGGTTTTCTATGCTCGGTATCCTCGGTATTTCACACATTGCCGATGACCTTAGCATCTTTAAAGCTTTTAGTCCCCATTACGCTATTGAACTCTTAACGACTTATCCTAAAGGTTTCCTGATACTGGGTGCTGTATTCCTGTGTACAACAGGGGCAGAGGCGCTGTATTCTGACCTTGGACACTGCGGTAGGGGTAACATCAGAATTTCCTGGATTTTCGTTAAATCCTGTCTTATTTTGAATTATCTGGGCCAGGGCGCATGGTTGCTGACACAAAAAGGTCAGATTCTTCCTAAAGACCAGAATCCATTCTTTACCATTATGCCGGAATGGTTCATCATTTTTGGTGTATTAATCGCCACACTGGCTTCCGTAATCGCCAGTCAGGCATTGATATCCGGGTCCTTTACCCTCATCGCGGAAGCCATGCGACTTAATCTCTGGCCGAAAATGCGGGTAAACTACCCAACGGAAATGAGGGGACAACTCTATATTCCCGGTATCAATACGATGCTGTTTGTGGGTTGTGCGGCTATTGTAATGATCTTCCAGGAGTCTTCCAATATGGAGGCGGCTTATGGTTTGTCTATTACCATCTGTATGCTCATGACCTCCTGTCTCTTTGCCTTTTACCTGTATACCAAACGGGTATGGGTCGGGTGGATACTACTATACCTGGTCGTCTATTTCACGATTGAATTCTCCTTCCTGTTTGCGAATGTTATTAAATTCATGCACGGAGGTTATGTTACGGTGATTGTAGCGGGTGCACTATTCCTGGTGATGATTGTCTGGTTCAAATCCCGTAAAATCAAAAACCGTTATGTGGAGTTTGTGCGACTGGAAGATTATCTACCTATTATCCAGGAACTGAGTAACGATACATCTATTCCCAAATATGCCACTCACCTGGTATATATGAGCAGCGCGGATAATCCTAAGGAGATAGAACATAAGATCATCTATTCTATTCTTAATAAAAAGCCTAAACGGGCAGATATCTATTGGTTTGTGCATGTGGATGTGGTAGATGAACCTTATTTAAGTGAATACTCCGTACAAACAATTATCCCGAATGAAGTAATACGCGTGGAATTCCGCCTGGGATTCAAAGTGGAACAGCGTATTAATCTGATGTTCAGGATGGTGGTGGAAGATATGGTTCGTAACAAAGAAGTAAATATTACCAGCCGTTACGAATCATTGAGTAAGAATAATGTAGTAGGAGACTTCCAGTTCATTGTAATGGAGAAATTCCTTTCACATGATAATGATTTGCCTTTGTACGAAAGGATGGTCATGAAAATGTATTTCTTCCTGAAAAAGATCAGTTTATCGGAAGAAAGAGGCTTCGGACTGGATTCCAGCTATGTAACCATAGAAAAGTATCCTTTGGTAGTAGCACCTGTTACCAACCTTCAGCTGAAGAGGATTGTACATTAGCATAAAGCATAAAGCAAAAAGCTATTGTCGCGGAGATTTGCGGGACAATAGCTTTTTGCTTTCCTGATTTCCACCTATCCCACAAATTGGATATTCCCATTTTTTTTATAGATATTGGGGTGTAAGGGAGCTGGTTTCTGTACTGGATATTGGCTCCAACTTCTGAAAAAAGCTAAATTTTAGTAATGGTGAACAAATTTTTTGGCGTGCTGGTAATGCTGGCACTGCAACAAAACCTATGGGCGCAAACAACTCCTGCCAGCGATTACAGGGAACTGCCCGATCCCAAACCCGTAAATAAAGCCTCCTGGGCCGCTGTTAATGACGCCCGGCTTCACGTAGCATTCGGTACTGCAGATACACGTTATGAAAAGCGAAATGCACCTGGTAACGCTCTTCTCAGGGACACCTGGAAAGCCACCGCATGGAAAGGTGAGCGTATTCACACCCAATTGGTGATCTGGACAACTATTGCGCAATCAGCTGTTACTGTTCAGGCGTCTGCACTACAGGATAACAAAGGCCATCAGATTGCTGCTAATGCAGTAACAACGGGCTTTGTAAGATATGTTATGACCGATGGGTTGAATAAAGACGGTGGTGGCTGCGGATATCGCAAACCCGGAGAGTTTGACTCTTCACTGGTAGCAGATGGCATCGACATCCTCACCAAAAGAGACATTGCCGCCAATAATACACAACCTGTTTGGCTGAGTATACAAGTACCTGCCAATACGCCAGCCGGTGTATATAAAGGCACTGTGAGCGTAAAAGGTGGTGCCACTGCGGTAAATATGCCTTACGAAGTAACGGTGTTGGAGCATACATTACCCGCTCCGAAAGATTGGAGCTTTCACCTGGATCTGTGGCAGAGTCCTTATGCTATAGCACGTGTATATGGTGTGAAACCCTGGAGCGAGGCTCATTTCAAGGCAATGAAGCCTTACATAAAAATGCTGGCAGATGCTGGTCAGAAAGTGATTACCACCACCATCATTTACGATCCATGGAATAGCCAAACGGAAGATATTTATGGTACTATGGTGAAATGGACGAAGAAAAAAAATGGTGGCTGGGCTTATGATTATACTATTTTTGATAAGTGGGTACAGTTCATGATGGACCAGGGTATCCGCAAGGAAATCAACTGCTATAGCATGATTCCATGGAATCTGAAATTCTACTATTACGATGAAGCTGCTGCAAAAGATACTTTCATTGTAGCCAAGCCAGGTACACCTGAATATAGTGCTCACTGGCAACCTATGCTGAATGATTTTGTGAAACACCTGAAAGTAAAAGGATGGTTTAATATCACTGCTATTGCTATGGATGAAAGACCTATGGAAGATATGCRGCAGGCGATGACCGTTATCCGTAAAGCAGATAAAGATTTCAAATTATCATTGGCAGGTTCTTATCATGCACCACTGGCCAATGAAATTCACGACTATTGTATTGCTTTGAGAGAATCATTTCCTGCAGATGTACTGAAAGCACGTTTGGCAAAAGGTTTACCGACTACTTTCTATACCTGCTGTACAGAAGGATTTCCAAACACTTTCACTTTTTCGCCTCCGGCAGAATCTGCATTTATGGGATGGCATGCTGCCTTAAAAGGATATAACGGTTATTTACGCTGGGCATTTAATTGCTGGGTAGCAGATCCGTTACAGGATTCCCGCTTCCGTAGCTGGTCAGCCGGAGATACTTATTTCGTATATCCGGGACCGAGATCTTCTATCCGTTTCGAAAGAATGGTGGAAGGTATACAGGATTATGAGAAGATAAGCATTCTGAGAGCTGAATTTACTAAAGCGAATAAAACAGCAGCTTTGGATCAATTGAATAATATACTGAAACCTTTTGAGGAAGAAACGTTGAAAACCACGCCAGCAGCGGTTGTTTTAGAAGCAGCCAAACAGGCATTGAACAGTTTATAATTTATAGTCGATATAACGGTAAAGGTTAAACGTTTATAACCATCTTTGCAATAGTATTACTATATAAAAAAAATCCTCCGGGGAACCGGAGGATTTTTTTTTAACACAACTAAAAAACAATCAAATGTGTTCATCAATCGGGCTTTTTCCCATCTAAAAAGGTATTGATTGTATTAATTTCTGTATGATTATTTTGTCCGGGATCGCTCACGGTGTAATTCGAATAGAAATGCTCAGCGGAGCCGGCACCGTTATCCAGGTTTACATTTCTGCGCAGATAGGCGGGCACATTTTCCAGTTCCGCATTATTGTCCATGTTTTTCACATTGAAACTGATGCTGCGTAATTTGGCTACTCTTTCTGCCTGTTTGCGTTTCTGTTCTTCCAGATCTTCATATGCCTGTTGCATAGGCACTTCAGGAGGAGCAGGAGGTACGTTTACAGTACCTTCATCTTCTTTATACACCATCTTCATTTCGGGAGTAGGTGTACCTGGTTCTACATATATATGAGACGGTCTGTTTAAATATCCTCCTGCCGCATTACCGGTTTGTGGCTGAATGATATTCACATTCGGCTGTTGGGCGTGTGCAGGTGGTATTTGTTGAACCGGCTGTTGAACAGGTTGTTGCTGTATTGGCTGCTGCATTTGTTGTTGTTGCATTTGCTGCAGTTGTTGTTGCTGGGCCTGTTGGATTTGTTGTTGTATCTGCTGCTGGTCAGGCTGTTGAGGCTGTGTTGGTGGTACCTGTTGGATATTCAGCACATAGTTCTGACGAGCAGGTGCAATAGGCGCCTGTTGTTGTGGCTGTGGTGGTGTATAAGCCATCACTGGTTCAGGATGTGTGATGACTGGTTCCATGAGACGTGGTGCCATCAGATCCTGTGGCTCCTGGAACAGCAGCCCCTGTGCCTGTTGTACGCTCATTTTTTTTTCATCACCATCTTTCCCTAATTGCATTACAATTTTAGGTTCTACGCGCTCCGGGTTGGAGGGAGTGATTTTTTGCTGTGTGATTGGTTTTTGTTCAAAACCGGTAGCAATGATGGTTACACCCAGTTGCCTGTCCAGTGTTTGATCGTAGCCCACACCCAGGATCACATCGCAATCCTCTCCGGCCTGGCTTTGTACATAGGCCTGGATAATATCCATTTCGTCCAGTGTATGTTCAAATTCACCTTCGGAAGAAGAGATGTTGATAAGTATCCATTTAGCACCGCGTATATCGTTATCATTCAGCAACGGAGAAGTCAATGCGTCTTCAATAGCCCTTTGCGCGCGGTTTTCACCTTCTGCCAGTGCAGCACCCAGAATTGCCACGCCACCGTTACGCATAACGGTACAAACGTCGGCAAAATCCACGTTGATCTGACCGGTAGAATTGATGACATCCGTAATACACTTGGCAGCAGTAGCCAATACGTTATCCGCTTTTTCGAAGGCCGCCTTGAATTTCAGGTCGCCGAATTTCTGGCGTAATTTATCGTTGGAGATGATCAGCAGGGTATCTACATACTCTTTCAGGCGGGAAACGCCTTCGTCTGCCTGCAGCATCCTTTTTTTGCCTTCATAAGAAAACGGGGTGGTAACAATACCAACAGTCAAAATACCCAGTTCCTTACATATTTTGGCGATAATAGGAGCGCCACCGGTGCCGGTGCCACCGCCCATACCGGCAGTAATGAAGGCCATTTTGGTATTTACCTCCAGTATTTTTTTGATTTCTTCAAAGGATTCTTCTGTCGCCTGTTTCCCTATTTCAGGATTCGCACCGGCTCCCAGCCCCTGGGTGAGGTGAGGTCCCAACTGAATTTTGTTGGGAACTGGGCTATTAGCAATAGCTTGTGCATCGGTATTGCAAATAATGAAATTTACCCCTTCAATGCGCTGGCTATACATATGATTCACCGCATTACTTCCTCCACCACCTATGCCGATGACTTTGATGATAGAAGATTTTTCCTTAGGAAGATCAAAATGTATCATGACTCTATACTTTTATGGGTTAGTACGATAAATAATAATGAACTATTAAGAATTAAGTGCGTATATGCTTTACTGTTACTATGGTTCATTTGTCCTGTCATTATTAATTATCGGTTCTTAATTCTTATTGTATTAACGTTTCGTTTTTGCAACAATTGCGCCATTTAACTTTTAAAGTTTTGCATCTTCTTCTTCTGTGAACATATCAATGATCTTTGTTTTCATTTTGTCCAAGAAGTTCTTTAATGACGCATTCCGCTCTTTTGCTTTCCTGTCCTGTATTTCCTGGCTGGTGGGGGCAGCTTCTTCTATCCAGTCGTCTGTTGGAGTAACTGACTGTGCAGCCTGTTCTTTGGCAAGATAGCTTGTATTAATTTTTACATAATTTTCTTCCAGTGCTTTACGATCATTTTCAAAATCATTGTATCCTTTCAGGATCAAGCCCACACAGGTAGCATACATAGGTTTGGTTAGCTCATCTATGTGACCACTTGCAAGGTGCTCATTGGGGAAACCTATACGGGCGCTTGCGCCGGTGGTGTATTCTGTCAGCTGTATGAGGTGTTTCAGTTGGGATCCGCCACCGGTGAGGATAATACCGCCATTCAGCATTTTATTATCCATACCGATTTGCTTGAGATGATATACTACGAAATCGAGTATTTCACTCATCCGCGCCTGTATGATATGCGCGAGGTTCTTCACTGAAATTTCTTTGGGGCTCTGACCTCTTAATCCGGGAATGGTGATATAGGCATTGCTTTTAGCTTCATCTGCCAGTGCATAACCAAACTGCACTTTCATCTGTTCTGCCTGTGTTTTTAATACACCCAGTCCGTTTTTGATGTCATTGGTAATGTTTTCACCACCGTAAGGAATTACTGCGGTATGTTTGAGAATACCTTCGTAAAACACGGCTAGGTCAGTGGTACCACCACCAATATCAACAATGGCTACACCTGCTTCAAAGTCCATGTCGCACATAACAGCAGCTGCAGAGGCAAGTGGTTGCAATACCAGGTCACGGATTTTTAGACCTGATTTTTCCACGCTGCGGTTAATGTTGCGGATGGCGTTTTTATCGCCGGTAATAATATGGAAGTTTGCGCCCACCTTCACCCCAGACATACCAATAGGGTAGGTGATATTCTGCAAACTATCCACTATATATTGCTGCGGGATCACATCGATGATCTGATCACTCGCGGGAATAACTGTTTTGTACTGATCGTTGATCAGCTGGTCAATATCTTTCTGGGAGATTTCCGCATCGGTGTCGTTGCGCACAATATCGCCGCGGGTTTGCAAACTTTTTATATGATGACCGGCTATACCAACATATACCTCGTTAATCTCCAGGTTGGGGTTGGATGCATAACAATTTTCGAGTGCTTGCCTGATAGCTTTTATTGTTTGGTCAATGTTCAGCACCATACCGTGCTGCACACCAAACGATGTAGCTTTACCGAATCCCAGGATTTCCAGTTTCCCGTATTCATTCTTCCGTCCTGCAATGGCAGCAATCTTCGTAGTACCTATGTCGAGTCCTACAATGATGGGAGCTTCCTGATTCATGGCGTTTTTTGTTTTTTTGATGTGTTAACAGATTTATTCCCTGGCTTATACACTGCTTTAGGTTGTTGTTTGGCCGGCGCAACAGCTGCTTTTTCTTTCTTTACCACTTTTACATGCTGCGTTTTAGCCTTTTCTTTTACTACCGGTGCCGGTTTCTTTTCCGGTTTTGCCGCTACTGCGTGTTCCGGTTTAGCTGTTGCTGGTGTCGCTGCAGTAGAGTCTTCGCTGTCCGATATCGGCGGCTCATCTGGTGCCGTCAGTTTCAAACTATCCGTTTTGAAAACCGGTTGCAATGGAATTACGCCATCTTTACGGGTGCACACCACTTCACCGTCAAAGGCGATATTGATGCGCGTATAATTATTCCAGCCTACTTTATTCAATCCTTCTTTGTAAAAAGCCAACAGTTTGGTAAATTTTTTATCTATATCTATCCCTTCTCCGAAAGCGATGACCTGGTCTCCCAGTTTAGGTATGAACTCAAACCTGCGATCTTCCGTAATCATTAACTGTTCTACCTGTGCCATCCAGAAAGGATCATCGCCAATATAACTTCCCAGATCTACGATCTGGGCGGTTAAAAGACTATCTGCTTTCTGCAACTTTTCCGCATCTGTGGGAAAGCCGGTGAATACAGGCACTCTGGCAGCATAACGGCTGGATACGGGGATATGTTCTCCGGCTCCGTCGAGGTAAAAGCTATTCCCGGAAAACGTGAACACCCTTGCTACCGGTTCGCGTTGCGTTACTTTGATATTCAGCTGCTGCCCGTTATCAAAATAAATTTCCGCATTCTTTACCCACGGGTCCTGGTCCACTATTGCTTCCAGCTGCGATATGTTGATGTCACCAATCCGTTTACCTACAGGATTCAGACTTTTATCTTTTGTGATCAGGGATTTTATATCCTTGGACTCAATAAAAAAGTTGTCATCTTTCCCTTCAAACTTCACCTGTATACCTTTACACTTGCCAGCGTCTTTATCTTGTATAGCCGCTACCAGCAATACTATAAAGCCAGACAATGCCATTCCCCAAAGGAGAGCGATGCCCAGGCGTTTTAATATTGTGGTTGTTTTAGACAAGTATTTTAAAATTTATGTTGTGATGTTTACTTCATTTTTAATTCGTTTGCAATCGGTTCTTTTAACTGATCGATGTCTCCTGCTCCGGCAGTAACCAGTAATGGGGTATCTTTTGATCTTAAATATTCCACTACTTCTTCTTTCGGTATTATTTTTACCGGTACTGTCATTTTTGCTGCAATCATTTCGCTGCTAACCCCTTCAATAGGCAGTTCACGTGCCGGGTAGATAGGAAGCAGTATTACTTCGTCTGCCAGAGAAAGACTTTCAGCAAAACCATCTGCCAGATCACGGGTACGGGTAAATAAATGTGGTTGGAAAACAACTGTACATTTTTTACCGGGGAATAATGCTTTTGCACTGGTAATCAGTGCGCGCAATTCTTCAGGATGGTGTGCATAATCATCGATATATACCTGTCGATCATTTTTTACCACGTATTCAAACCTGCGTTTGATTCCTTTGAAATTAGCGATGGCAGCTCTTATCTTATCAGCATCTATTCCCAGCAGGTGTGCTACGGTGATGGCGGCAACTGCATTTTCCACGTTGTGCATTCCGCCAATGTGCATGGAAATGTTGTCGATCATCCAATCCTGCTGCATTACATCAAACTCATATCCGCCGTTGTGCATGCGGATGTTGGCAGCGTAAACG
This sequence comes from Chitinophaga sp. 01L420, assembly GCF_056399985.1. NCBI lineage: Bacteria > Pseudomonadati > Bacteroidota > Chitinophagia > Chitinophagales > Chitinophagaceae > Chitinophaga > Chitinophaga sp. 01L420. Next base: position 2,320 of record NZ_JBFTSK010000005.1, on the reverse strand, counting down.
TTGGCAGCATCGTTTTGTAAACTGTACAACAACTTGTTTGTTGCATTGAGTTCGTTATTCCGATGCAGGCCGAACCTAGCAATCAGCGTGCCATTGGGCTTAATATTGTGTGTATACTGAATAAAAGCGTCTTCCATTGCTTCCGGCGTGCCGTATATATCGAGGTGATCTGCATCCATGGCAGTCAACACCGCTACGTCCGGACTTAATTTCAGGAAAGAGCGGTCATATTCATCTGCTTCAATTACAGCCACTTGTTTGTCGCTGCTCCAGAAATTTTTGTTATAGTTCACGCTGATACCACCCAGGAAAGCATTACAGCCATACCCACTGTCGGTGAGCAAGTGTGCGATCATGGTAGAAACTGTTGTTTTACCATGTGTACCAGCTACTGTGATGGCAAACAGCGAACGTGTAATTTCCTGCAAAACATCACTGCGCTTTACCACTTCATAGCTATTGTCCCGGAACCACTGCAACTCTGTGTGAGCGGCCGGTATCGCCGGCGTATATACTACGAGGTTAGCTTGTTTATCTGCTGCGTTAATATCGTCTGTGTAATGGATTTGCATACCCTCTGCTTCCAGCTGCTTTGTAAGCGCTGTGGAAGTACGGTCATAACCGCTTACCTGCACTCCTTTTTCATTGAAAAAGCGTGCAATGGCGCTCATGCCAATACCACCGATACCGATGAAATAAACCCTTTGTATGTTATTCAAATCCATATATGCTGCTAAATCGCTAAATAATTTCCAATACTTGTTTTGCAATAACCATATCAGCATTGGGATTCCCCAATTTACCGATATGATTTTCCAGCTGTTCCATCAGCGCCTTGTTTTGCAGGAGGCTGAACAACACGCTGCTTAATTGTGACTTTACTTCTTCGTCCTTAATGATTAAACCTGCCTGTTTGTTTACCAGGTTCATCGCATTGGAAGTCTGATGATCTTCCGCTGCAAAAGGATAAGGCACAAATATCACGGGCTTTTTCACGACACATAATTCTGCAATGGCCAATGCTCCTGCCCTTGATAACACTACGTCTGCTGCTTTGTAGGCAAAGTCCATTACGTTAATGAAGTCGTATACTTTTATGTGCGACTCATACGGTGCAGCAGCTGCTTTAGCGGTTTCATAATACGGCTTTCCGGTTTGCCAGATCAGCTGTATGTCTTTATCCACTATCATTTTCAGCAATGGTTGTAAACCCTCGTTAATGGATTTAGCGCCTAAGCTGCCGCCTACTGCAAAGATGGTTTGCTTATTGGTGCGTAAGCCAAAATGATGCAGGGCATCTTCTCTTGTTACAGCCGATTGTGAAATGTTGTTCCTGACAGGGTTACCGGTCATTACCAGTTTGTCTGCCGGAAAAAATTTCTCCATTCCATCATATGCCACACAAATCTTCTTCGCCTTCTTACCTAATATTTTATTCGTTTTACCTGCAAAGGAATTTTGTTCCTGTATCAGGGTAGGAATACCATTTTTCTGCGCCCTGTTCAGCATAGGGAAGCTGGCGTATCCGCCCACACCTACTACTGCGTCGGGTTGAAAGTTTTTCAGGATGGCTTTTGCGCGGCGCAAACTTTTCCAGATTTTATAAGGCAGCAGTATATTTTTGAAGATATTGCTGCGATTAAATCCTGCGATTTCCAATCCTTCGATTGGATAGCCTGCTTGTGGCACCTTTTCCATTTCCATTTTTCCGGTGGCACCTACAAATAGTATGTTGATGTCCGGCTGCAATTTTTTCAACGCATTCGCGATCGCTATCGCGGGGAAGATATGTCCCCCGGTACCGCCGCCTGCTATGATCACTTTGCGTTGCATATTGTTATACTAATTACGATTGATGCTATATAAATACGTATTAAGCGACTGCAGCGTTTTCCGTACTCGCCATTACTCTTTCCAAACGTTCTTTTTCTGCCTGCTTTCCTTCCATTTCTTCTACATTTCTGGATACACTGAGGATAATTCCGATGGCCATACTTGTAAATAAAACAGAAGATCCGCCCATACTCACCAGTGGCAGGGTAACCCCTGTAACCGGGAACAGCTGCACGTTTACTGCCATATTGGTCAGCGCCTGTATCACCAGTGTAACACTGAGCCCTACTGCCAGGAATGCACCAAAGGCATACGGACATCTTTTATAGATCCTGATACTTCTCAGTAATAAGATCATGTAAGCTGCCAGTATCAGGAAGGCGCCAAACATGCCATATTCTTCAATAATCGTTGCATAGATATAATCAGAATAGGCGTGCGGCAGGAAGTTACGTTGTGTACTATTGCCGGGTCCTTTACCTAAAAT